>JAJZKF010000045.1 GCA_021804305.1 Microcaldota archaeon
TAACGAAGCATAAGGAGGTAGTGCGCGCAAACGCAAAAACTATTATTTACGCAGCCCTTCACAAAGGAAGCCTCTCTCTTGCGGATAAGCTTGCGGAAGGAGCGCAGGAGAAGTATGAGGAATTAACGAAGCACAAGGAGGAGATAGTGCGCGCAAACGCAAGGAGCATAATTTCTGCAGCCCTTGATAAAGGAAACCTCTCTCTTGCGGACAAATTCGCAGATGAAATTTCAAAGAATCCTGACGCTAGAGATATGTTACGCGGATGATTGCCTTTAACAAAATAAGTGTAAAAACTCCTGTTTGCTGGTTCGCGTATGCCGCAAAATTCAAGTCAGATAAGTTCACTTGAAATGAACTTTTCCGGCAAGCATGGCCCTGGAGTTTAATCTTTGCTGATTTTCTGCTGGTCAGGCTTTCCTTCCTGAAGCTTGGCTCATCTCTGCGCAGTGGCTATGCTTCTCGGCAGTTCTACTTTCTTTACCTCTCTGTCCGGGAACTTGGTTCCTGGAGGCACTATCCTTACGGTTACGCCTATTGCGCCGTACTTCGGGTATGCGGCTATCTTCGCTTCCTGAACCAGTGTTGTTACGAAGCCTGATTTTGGCAGGTAACCCAGCCTTACCTTCATTTTCTTCGCCCTCGCTCCTTTTGCAGCGAGCTTGCCTTTTACTATAATCTCCGCGCCAAGCGCGCCGTTCTCCATTATCTCGCGTATTGCAGAGTGTATTATCCTTCTTGGCTTTATTCCCCTTTCCAGCGAGTTCGCTATCGACTTTGCCATAAGCCTTGGCTCAAGCTTCGGGTTTGAGACCTCGGCAACGCTGATCTGGGGATTATCAAGGCTAAACATCTTCTTCATTGTATCTGTCAGGCCGTCTATGGTTTCTCCGCCCCTGCCTATTACCCTTCCGGGATTGGTGACGTATGGAGTGATTCTCGTTATAACAGGTGTCTTCTGTATGTCGACGCGGGAGAAGCCTGCTTTTGTAAGCGACTTCTCAAGATACTTTGAGATCCTGTACTTTACTATTAGATCCTTTATAAATTTCCTTTCTACTACCATGATAATCAATTTTGAGCGTGTTTCCCCTAATTGCCTTCCTTTGCCTTGGCCTGCGGATCTGGTTCTTTCCTCTCCTCATGAGGCTTGGCTGCAGGAGGTTTCACTGAAGGCTTCTCTGCAGGCCTGCTTGCCTGCGCCTGCGGTGCAGCCTTTGCTTCCTTTGGCTCTGCCTTCTGGACCTGTTTATGTTTTGCGGCTGGCTTTGAAGCAGGCGCTGCCTTTACTGTTTTCCTTGCAAGCTCGATTGCCTTCTTCCTTGAAAAATACTTCATGTTGCCAGTAAGGCCTTCGTAATCCTTGTCTGCAAGCACTATCTCTACCTTGGCATATTCTATGTCGCTGTGGTTTATCGCAGAACGCCCGTACATTCCGCGCCCCCACGCGAGCGAGCCCTTGGATGGCTGCCTCCTTTCTATGTGCGTCTTGTTCGCTGCAGCATGCACTATGAGCATCTCATCTCCGTCCAGTGCTTTGTTCTTCGCATTTGCTATCGCATTCAGAAGTATCCTCCTGACCTCTTTGGCTGCCTTGACAGGATAGGCCCCTTTTCTGCCTCCGAGTTCGTGGCGCGCGCCCATGTGCTTGTTGTGCCTGAGGTAGAGTATCGGCATCTTCATGCTCTCTATCCCTTCTATGACTCCCAGTGCGTCTGCAGCACGCATATGCCTTATTGCTGCGCAGACTGCGCCAAGATCCTTATAGCTGGCGTTGATCTCTGCGCCGTATGCAAATGCAAACTCGTCTTTTGGATAGCCTTTGATTGCATTGAACGAATATCTCATTATTTCACCGCAAGGAACTTGCTTCCCCTTGTTGCCCTTATTCCAGGTGCAGAATGAACCACCCTCTTTGTGGTAAAGGAATATTCGCCCAGCCTGTGGCCGAGCATCTCCTCGCTCACCTGGATCTCCTTGAACTCCTTTCCGGAATAAACGCCAAATCTCAGGCCTACCCACTGCGGCAGAATTACCGCTTCGCGGACATGGGTCTTTATTACCTTCTCTGCGCCTGACTTGCGCACTTTCTCGGCTTTTTCTATGAGGTGCCTGTAATCTATGCTCATCCTGCTTAGCGCACGTCGTTGCCTCGATGTGAGCAGCGCAGAAAACTGCGCCATATCCATCCTCTTCAATTCTTCTAGCGTTTTACCTCTGAATAAAGTTGTTCTTGGCAATAAATCATCTCTTTCTTCTTCCTACTCTCCTTGCGGCTATGTGTCCTACCTTTGAGCCTGGAGGCGCATTCCTCGAGACCATGCTCGAAGCGCCTTTATGGTGCTGTTTTCCTCCGAAAGGATGGTCTACCGGATTAGACTTGACTCCACGGTTGCCAGGCCAGTACCTGTTGAGCGCACGCTTCTTTATGTAGAAATTCCTGCCAGCTTTCATTATAGGCGCGGATTTTGCGCCGCCGCCTGCGACTGCGCCTATTGCTGCGCGGCATCCCCCGTTTAAGTCAAGCTTCTGCTTCGAAGGCATCGAAAGGCTGACCTTGTTCCCGATATGTGCAACTACTGTAGCATAAACGCCGCTTGACCTGACCATCTTGCCCCCGTCTCCGAGAACGGCTTCGACATTGTAGACAGGCATGCCGTCAGGTATCTCCTTCAGTGGGAGCACTGCCCCAAGCGCCACCTGCGCACCGCTGCCTTCCTCTATCTTATCGCCTATCTTTATTCCCTCAGGCGCTATCAGTAGCGACCTTGAGTGGTCCTCGTACTCTATGAGCATAAGCGGAGCTGAATGGCTTGGATCATCAACAAATGCCACAACTTCTCCAGTGAGCTTTGTCTTAAGGCTCCTAGAATCGAACATCACATCTGCTTTTGAGATGATGGGTGACCTGGTGAAGACATTGCTTCCCTTTCCTCTCCTTTGCATATGCAGTCTTTTTCCCATGATATACAACCATTATATGAGCTTTAATCTCTTTACTATCTCTGAAGCAGGGAACTCCTTCTTAAGCTTTATGTAAGCCCTCTTCATGTTGTCTGGAGTGCGCACCGTATTTACGCGCTCTACTTTTACCTTGAAGGTCTCTTCAAACTCCTTCTTTATCTCAGATTTGCTTGAATTCAGCTTTACTATATAGGTTATGGTGTTTTCCCTGTCGACTATGCCGAGAGCCTTCTCCGTAGCTATTGGATATTCAAGTGAAGCCATCCTATCTCCTCTTTTCCAGCTCTTTCTCAAGGCCCTCTATCGCGCCTTTCGACCATATGGAGAGCCGCGGCTTTCCTCCTGGTGCAAGCTTCTCTACAGTAAGTTCGGAGAGTGCTGAAACCTCAACTCCAGGTATATTTGATCCTGCCAGCAGGACTGGCGCCTTTTCCTTTACAATTATTAATGCGCTCTTGCGGAAATGCCTTGTCTTTGAACTCCTCCGGAGCCCGTCTTCCCTGCGCGGCTTGTGCGACCTTTTCATGTCGTCACCTACTCCAAGCGCAGAGAGAACTTTGTATAACTCTTTTGTCTTGGAGACCTTCTCTATGCCGTCTTCCACCACTATGGGCAGCTTCATGTATTTTTCAGATATTATGTGCCTTGCTATTGCCTGCTGCCCCGCGCTGCCTGCAATCGCAGATTCAAGCGCTTTTAAATATTCCTTTCTGTTTATCAGCTCTTTGAGCTTCTTCTCCACCATGTGCGGATGGGCCCTCTTTCCCTTGACTGCAGATGGTATTCTGCGCACGTCGCCTTGCGCTCCGCCGCCAAGCTTCTGCCTGGGCCTTATTGCCTGGCCCATGTGCCTGCCGCGCCTGTAGCCCTCGTATTTTCCGACATATACTGCCGTAGTCTGCATTCCTGCAAGGACGTAGTGGCCTTGCGGCTGATACCTGGTGCTCTGTTCGCTAAGCACTGCCCTGCGGACCAGATCGTCCCTGTATTCCATGTTAAATACTTTTGGAAGCTCTAGCTTGCCTGAGAGGCTGCCGTCAGTTTTGTAAACATTTGCTTCCATGAACATCATCATTGCTTAGACTCTATTGATATATAATTTATCTGTGGCGACTTTACCTCCTTCTGCTTCTTCCTTATCGATTTCCTTATCCTTACAAGCCTCTTTGCAGGCCCGGGCACTGAACCTTCTATTATAAGGAAATCGTTCCTGACGTTTCCGTAATTCAGGAAGCCGCCCTTGGTATTCACTCCCGCTGTCTCTGCAGCAGTACCTATCTTCACAAGCCTCTTGTTGAGCTCTGTCCTATAATTGAAGCCCATATGGCCTGAGTGCGGAACTCCGAACATTACCTTTGCAGGGTGCCAAGGTCCGAGAGTGCCGACGTGCCTTACCTTGTTTGTTGCTTTCCTGTACTGCTTTGCAACTCCGAATCTCTTTATGACGCCTGCCCAGCCCTTTCCCTTGCTGATGCTTGAGATGTCAACATACTCTCCCTGCTTCAGCACATCCGTGGCCTTTAAGTCCTTGCCCAGATGGGCCTCTATGAACTTAATCTTCTCTTCCACGCTTCCTGCGCCTACAGGCATCTCAAAACGTATGCGCTTCTTGTTTCCAAAACCCAAGCCTGAAGGATCCAGATATGCAAGGGCAGTCACATCATTGCATTCGCCAGCCTTCTTCTTGAGCTCCTCGAGCGTTGACTTGGGCTTCTGTATTCCTACATTCTTTGCAAGGCCTGCGTCGTACGCCTCGCCTGCAGTCATATCATATACGTATCCTTTTGAATAGAACCTCATTCCGTAAATGAAAACCTTTGGCATCTCAAGCACGGTAACCGGCTTGATTACCTCCGTGCCTTTTGAAGGAGATGACGTGTCATCGATCATTGCTATATGCGTCATGCCGACCTTGAATGCTGCGATGCTGACGAATAAAGGCTCAGCTGTCTGCGGATAGCTCCTCACTCTTGGAAGTATCCTTTTTGCACGCCTGTGCGGCCAATATTCAAGGGAACCTCTTCTCATCCTCTCAGCTTTTAAACGTTGCTTATTCCTTTGTCAAGAAGCGAGTCGACTTC
>JAJZKF010000046.1 GCA_021804305.1 Microcaldota archaeon
GTAGGCGAACCACATAACAGTTATAACAAACATGCGCAGGAAGTTAAGTGCGAGCATAAGCGCAACACCGCTTGCCGTCCACAGGAGCTTCTGTCTGGGCCTTCCCTCAGTGAAATAGGCAACCGGAGCAAGCAGGAGGGCAAGTGCGATGAGCGCGCCTATGCCTATGCAGCTATTGCCTATGCTTATCTGATATCCATTGTATGACAATGTGATTGGCTGCTGGAGACCGATCCCGTGGAAGAATAAGCCTGCTATGTGGTATATGGCCACCGAGTTGAGGGATGCAAAAGCCAAATTCATGTTGACAAAAGGAAGAAGCAAAAGCGGCGAGGCGAAAAGTGCATATGTCGCAATTGCCATAAACCACTTCAGGTTGCTCCTGCCGAATATCAATAGCGCAAGGGAGATTATGGCAAGGGGCATGAGAAGCATGTCCATCCTATAACTCATGAAGAGCGGCCCCAGATACGCGTCAAGAACAAGTGCTGCGCATATGAACAGTGCGAAGAGAACTGATCCTGCAACAAGACTCTGGGTGTCAACGTCCGGCACGATCCTATCCGAGTGCTTGAACATGAAGACCGCAAGCAACGGCAGCATCAGCATCGGCACTATGACGTAGCTAGATGCATCGCTGTCGCTCACATAGCTCTGAGTCACAGATATCGAAAAGAATAGGAGCGCTGCAAGCATAACAGTAAACGCAACAAGGCCTAAGCCTCTCCCAAATTTCATCTTTCTGCACCAAAATTGTCCTCAGTCGATATGGACTTCATCATATGTTCAGTAGTTACTCTTGTCTTCATAGGACAGAGGTATATTGATTGGCACATATATATAGATTTATTGACAAATCCCTATCATGCAGAAGTTCAGGTACCTGCCACATACAGCTGACATGAGATTTAGGGCGTATGGCAGCAGTCCAAAGGCCGCCTTTGACAACGCAGCGCTCGCGCTGCTTAACATCATGCTCAACATAGGAAAGATCCGCAGCAAAGCCAAGGAGACCATGGCCGTCAGGATATCGCAGCGGGCCAAGACCGAGGAGGATCTTGTATGGTTTACACTCCAGGACATCCTGTCAAAAGTGGATGCAAAAAAGCTCAATGCCTATGAGTTCAAGACAAAGTCGATAAGAAAAAGCAGAGGTGCAATAGTCTTGGAGGGCACCCTGGCATGCAGCAGGTCAAGAGAGGATAATGCACTACTCTCGGTCAAGGCCGTAACGCCGCATGAGCTGCGCATAAGAAGAAAGGCAGGATTAACAGTTATAGATGTCACTGTTGACGTCTAATGGTCCGTTTCAGCTTGCGATGCTGCTAACTCCGCGTGCAAAATATGCTTAAATCATGTCAAATGGCCGCATTTTTAATAAGGTAAAGATTTTGTAAAGAAGCTTTAAATATGTTAATTTTAAAACAGAGTTATAATACATAAAGGCGTATTTTGAATGGCAAGCGATGATAAGCTATCAACCACAGCAAGGACTGAAACGAAGCAGGAGGACTACTCTTCAAACCCAATACTTGCACCTTATCATAGGACCCTGGAAGCCATGGAGAAGATGCCGGTCCTTGAGCGCACAAAGACGGTGTGCCCCGAGTGCAAATTGATAATAGACGGGACCATCTACAAGGACGAAGACAACGTCATGATACGCAAGAACTGCCCGGAGCACGGCCTGACAATCGAGAAGTACTGGGAGGACTACGACATGTACGTGAAGATGAAGAATTACAATTATTACGGAAGGGGATTCGACAATCCTAACTATATAAACAAAGGGGAGAACTGCCCGTTCGACTGCGGAATATGCGAGAGGCACAAGTCGCACACGGGTCTTGCCAATGTGGTCATAACCAACAGGTGCCACCTCAGCTGCTGGTACTGCTTCTTCTATGCCAAGGAGGGCGAGGCGATATATGAGCCTACTCTCGATGAGATAGAGCGGATATTCACGGTATTGAGGACGCAAAAACCCATACCTGCCAATGCGCTACAGATAACCGGCGGGGAACCGACAATGCGCTCTGACCTGGTGAAGATAGTCAGCATGGCAAAGAAAGCCGGCTTCGACCAGATACAATTAAACACCACCGGCATAAATCTAGGTGCGCATCCTCAAGAGGCTGCAAAGCTCAGGCATGCCGGGGTAAGCTGCCTATACATGAGCTATGATGGTGTCTCAAAGAGGGCAAACCCAAAGAACCACTGGGAGGTTCCAGCGACGCTAGATGCCTGCAGGAAGGCCAATCTAGGAATAGTGCTTGTGCCGACAGTCATAAGAACGATAAATGACCACGAACTTGGAAACATAATCAACTTCGCCCTCAACAACAGCGACATAGTGCGCGCAGTAAACTTCCAGCCAGTATCGCTCGTAGGCAGGATGCCCTCAAGGCTCAGGGAGAAGCAGAGGATATCAATCCCAGGCGCAATAAAGCTCATAGAGGAGCAGACCGGCGGAGTGATAACAAAGGAGGACTGGTTCTCAGTGCCTTATGTCGGAGGCATCAACAGGTTCATAGAAGCGCTATCCGGAGAGTACAAGTACGACCTCTCAATACACTTCGCCTGCGGCGCAGGTTCATACATCTTCCAGGATCCTGACGGAAAGATAGTCCCGCTCACAAGGTTCGTAGATGCGTACGGACTGCTCGAGCACCTGCAGGATGCAATAAACGAGATGGAGGGCAAATCCAAGCTGCACAGAAGGGTGATAGCTCTCAAGGCGCTTAACGGGATAAGGAAATACATAGACGAGTCAAAGCAGCCAAAGTCGGTCAACTTCAGAAAACTTCTCATGTCGGTCCTGTTCAACCATGACTTTGCGACAATGGGCAAGTTCCAGATGAAGTCCCTCTTCCTGGGCATGATGCACTTCCAGGATGAGTACACCTACGATATAAAGCGGGTGGAGAAGTGCGACATACACTACGCAATGCCTGATGGCAGGGTGCTTCCTTTCTGCACCTTCAACGTCTTCCCGGAGGTATATAGGGACAAGATACAAAGGCAGTATGCAATACCCTCCAAGGAGTGGAAGAACATGCATAGCGACTGGGACTACGGGGGCGATAAGTACGTGAGGAATGTGAAGGAGATAGAGGCCACAGAGTCATATAAGAAGACATACGGCGAAATGATAGATTTCTTTTCATTGCCAGTTAACCGCGCCGCGGCTAGCGAAATTGCTAAGAAGACCGGCAGGACCTATCCCGCCGCTACAGTCAAGGCAAACCTAGAACCAGCAAGCTCGCCAAAGAAGGTTCTAAAAGAGGAGCCACATCCGCATGAAAACGAGGGATGCGCATGCGGCAATAACGAATCAGGGTGCGGCTGCGGCAAGACTGAATCTGCAGGCAGCTGCGGATGCGGAGGATGCTGAGCATAAAAGATGTATCTGATGGACAGGCGAGACAACGAGCCGTCTGAGAACGGCTTCATCAAGGATCTAAAGGTCGAGGAGAAGGAGTACAATGACAAGGTTGAGTATAACGGAAAGGTTTACCGAGTCCCTTATCGGATGATAAAGGAAGTGGTCTTCTTTGACATAAGTGCTGGCGATCTTAAAAGCATAGAGAACTCGGCAAGGCTTCAGTACAGGCTTCTTCTAATGGACTCGGTGCTCAAGGCGAAGGTCGAATTCGTCAAGAACAGGATAACGATAACCTACAATCCTCTTGAAGCCCAGAATAGGAAGGAGAAGACAAGCACCAAGGAGCTTATCGATTTTCTCGCCAGGGAAGGGATCAGGACAAGCAAGGAGAGCACCAAGGAGCGCGATGTGGACTATTTCGAGGAGATATACAAGCCCCAGTTCGAGCCGGCCACCATAAGGGAGCATGCGCCCTATGGCTATTCCAGGGACGAGTGGAAGAAGCTCAAGCCTGAATGGCAGGAGCACCAGAAGACGCTCATCAAGTCCAAGTACGAAAAGTTCAGGGCCTTCCAGGAGGGCTATCTCGATTCGCATCCCGAGCTCGCAAAGGAGTACGGGCACGTCAAAAAACCAAAGAAGCCATCGCTTATTGACAGGCTAAAGGGAAAAGGAAAAGGGGGCAACGATAAGGGCTTTTGGTTCCACGGAGCCTAGTCTTCTGCAGCTTCCTTTGGCCCTAACTCCGCCCTTATTATCCCGACAAGCGAAGCTGTCATCTGCCTGCTAAGCTCCTTGAATTTGAGCTTTATGCTCCCGGCGCACCTATGCCCGCCTCCTCCTGCAATCTCATCAGGGTATCTGCTCTTCATCTCGTCCATCGCCCTGGTAAGGTCAAACTCGGCGCACAGATCCTTGTCGATCCTCATCAGAAGGTATGATCCGACGCTTACTACAAGTACGGTCCTCTTCATCCCTTTCTCGTCAAGCCTGTCAAGCAGCTTCGATGCGTATCTTCCAGGTAGCGGATATTTTGAGTCTTCGGAGCGTATCTCCTCGAAATCCAGCACAGCAAGGTTGGCGCCTCTTAGCGAATACTTCCTTATCGACTTGATACCGTTGTCGAGCGCCTCCTCCATCCTCATGTTAGCATACTCAAGGAGCTCGCGCGACCTATCCTTGTTTGTCACTATCGCATCTATTTCCTGCGGCGTCACATTCATCTTACCCGGGCCGTATATCGCCTGGAGATCGCTGGTCACAAAGTCCAAAAGCGCGGACATGTCCGCTCCTTTTTCTGTTGCATAGTCGCTATAGTCCCCTATGAGTGATGCCCCTTCCATCTCCGACGTGTCCACTTCTGAGAATGACTTGCACATGACGGATGTGAGCAGCCCTGCAGTATAGTTTGAGTCACCGCCGAACTGCCATGTGTTTACGTAATTTGGCAGCTCCAAGCCTGCAAAGTCCGGCACGATTGGATGGTGGTCAAGCCATGCTATATCAAACCTGTCCTTAATCTTCCCTATTCCCTGGTTGCTTTCAGGATTCGTCCCGAAATCTATAACAACAAGCAGTGGCTTTTCGACGCATTCATAATTGTTCGTTACGC
>JAJZKF010000047.1 GCA_021804305.1 Microcaldota archaeon
TATTTAGGGACCAGCAATAGGAGCGCAGATAGCTCCTGAGGGGTGTATTCCTTTCCGAATATCTTGTACCTGTAATCGGTGCCCATCTTCCTCTTGAAGGCTGTCACAGTCCCCTCCGGGTTGGCCACAGCCTGCCTTCTTGCCGGCTCGCCTATAAGCCTCTGTCCGTCCTTGAGGAAAGCCACATAGCTCGGGAAAGCCTTCCCGTATAGCGATGTTCCCTCGCTGCTTGGTATTATCCCGGGCCTTCCGCCCTCTAGCACTGCCGCTGCACTATTGCTGGTCCCTAAATCTATCCCTATTATTTTTGCCATGTCTTCACCTTTTTTCGGTTTCAATTATCACTTATTCTTTTCCTCTGTCATGTCAACGTTATCCTTTGCCACTATCACTGATGCTGGCCTCAGCAGGATGTCCCCCAATGCATACCCCCTCTTCGTGACGCTGATTATCGTGCCGGGCTTTTTGCCTGGATCGTCCTGCATCATTATTATCTCGTGCCTGTACGGGTCGTACGTCCCGATTGCCTTCACCTCTTCAAGTCCGCTCTTCTTCATCGCGTCCATGAAGTTCGAGTAGACCAGCTCAAATCCCTTTATCATCGGCTGGTTGCCGGACTCCTTCACGGCTATCATCGCAATCTCGAACTCGTCGACAATAGGAAGGAGCTCCTTCATAATCTCGGCCTTTCCGATGAGCTTGGCGTTATCGACGTCCGTCTTTATCCTCTTCTTATAGTTGTCGAACTCCGCCGCAAGCCGCAAAAGCCTTTCCTTGTAGGGCTCCTGCTCCTCTTCCTTCTTGCCGTTCTTCTCTCCTTCGACATTCGATTTTGCATCTTCAGCCATCGCATCATCTCGGGTTGTTCGGCCTCAATCTTGTGGATAGGGCCCTGTCATACTCATTTGCCATGTTTATCATCTTCTTCATCTCGATATCAATGTCGTATTCGACCTCCTCCAGTGCCTTAGAGAGCTCCATTGCCCTTAAGTAGTACTGCCTTCCTTGCTTGACTACCAAGCCGCAATCTATGAACCTGTTGAGGTGGTATATGATCGTGCTCCTTGAGGGGCCCTTGCCCTTGTGTAGCTCAGAGCTTGTAAGTCCTCTGTTATCGTGCGCGGCCTCCGCCAGTTCAGCCAGCATCTTTTCCACCACATTGTCCTCATCTAACCCATTCGAGAAGCCCAGTTCAACGCAGATCCATCTTATTATATCATCCGGATTGTTGCGTACTGGTCTTGCTGTTGAATGGATTGTGATCTTTGCCATAAGCTATATTTATGAAGCGATATAACTAAATACCTTTCGTTATTATTTCAATAATTATTGATATATCAAAATATAATAGACATATCAAAAAAGAGGACATTATCGATAGCCTCAAATCAAAGGAGATAAAATCCTAAAATCCGCTTCAAGATTGCGGAACCTCAAGCAATGCCCTATTCCTCTCGAGCTCGAACGCGAAGAACTTCCTTGCGCCGAGAATCCCGGTATGACCACTTTCGGCGCAGGACCGATTGCCGCAAGAAGTAATGGCCCAAGACAGCACGTTCAGTTCCTCAGTGGACATGTTGTAGGTGGCCCTAAGCCATTCCATCCTCCTCTCCATATCTGAAGCAGCCACCATGGTGCTCCCATCCCTCGGGCCCAAGCCCACATAACTATGGAAAGCGGCGCATATCTCAGGGCCTGTCCTAAGCCAATGTCCTTCGTCGAGCCTAAGCATGGTGCGCAGCGCAGCGTCAATGCTTTTCCGAAGCAGATTGTCGCCCAGCCCCTCGGATGCCCTCTTGTCGCGAAGCGCAGCTTCGAGTGTAAGAAGGAACATGACCTCCTGTGCCACAGGGTCGTGCCGTAAAGGAATCGCATGTATGTTGCCACCAAGACTGAACGGATTGCCATTATGCCAAACTCCGCGTCTGACGTATGACCCATCGATCCTTTGTGTCATAACCCCCATATACCTTCCATTACTTGGCTTATTTATATCCTTTCGTATATTTGACATCTGTCAAACGTGCCATAAACAGGTGTGCAAAAACACAAAGGATAAAAGCAGGAAGGCATAATATCTACCAGGATGGGGGTCAAATGATAAACGTAGATAGGAGCAATGTAGAGGACAAGTTGTCCAGATCCGAGAGGACTGCAGTGCTTTTCTATGCGGATTGGTGCCCATACTGCAGGGCGTTCAAGCCAAAGTTCGAAGCCTACGCTAAGAAGACAAAGACGGAGCTTGCCGAAGCTAACATAAGCGACGAGGGCGATCCATTGTGGGACAAGTTCCGCGTGGAAGTAATCCCCACAGTTGTGGTATTCTCAAGAGGGAAACAGGTCGCTAGAGCCGACGGCAAAGCCGGGATCGGACTGGGCGAAGCCGACTTGGAAAGGGTTCTGAAAGAATCGGACAAGAGATGAGGTGCCGGAATGCGACCCAGAAAGGCGATCATAACATGTGCGGGCAAAGGGAGCAGGATGGCACATCTGACATCCTATATGCCCAAGGCGTTATTCCCGATATTCAGGAGGCTTGACGGAAAGGTCGCTGCAGAACCTGTAATAGAGTCCATACTGGCATCCATGTCAGATGCAGGCGTTTCGGAATTCTGCTTTGTCATCAGAAATCACAAGGAGCTACTTGAGAGCTACCTCTCCACCAGGGAGATAAGCTTTGTGGCCCAGCCTGAGCCGAAAGGGTTCGGCGACGCTGTGCTAATGGGCGAGCAGTTCGCTTTAGGCGGCCCCGTATTCGTGCACGCTGACGATGGCGTTCTGACCGGTGGGTACAAAGAGGCCGCATCATTGTACGATCAGAAGGACGCCGACATCATCCTGTTGCTCAGAGAGGTCTCTAATCCACAACGCTATGGCATAGTCACGGCAGTTCCAGAGGGCGAGTTCATGAACCACAAGCTCTTCAGGATAAGCGAGGTGGAGGAGAAGCCGCAGAACCCAAAGTCGAACCTGGCGCTATCCGCGGTATATGTGTTCTCGCCGAAGATATTCTCTGCGCTGCATGAGACGAAGGCGATCATAGGAAAGGAGCATGAACTCACCTATGGAATAAGCAAGGTCATCCACGACGGGGGTGTTGCATACGGGATACTCCTGGAGAAAGAGAAGTGGCTAAATGTGGGGGATCCTGACAGCTACCACAAGGCGCTCGAGTACTCCTACGAGAATTACTGAACGTATCAACGCCACATAGTACGTGGCATTATCGCTCCTCTGTATCGCTCGAGATGCTGTTTCTGCGCATCCAGGTCAGTAAGCATGCTCTTTAACTCGCCATCCATGTTGCGCTTCAACTTATCGAATCCCAGAGCCGGTAGTACCTTCCTCTCGATGTTGTAATAATGCTCTTCCTTCTCCACTCTCGGGTTCTTCACGCTCCCGATTGTCGCATCGATTCCAAGGCTTTTAGCGGCATTCTGCACTGATGTGGCGAGTTGAAGCACGGAAAACAACTCCCTAAACTGGTTTACTGTGCGGAATGCGCCACTATCGGGAGGGTTGTCCACTAAAAGCCTTAGCGCCTCCACACTGTCCTCAAGGGAAAGGAATCCTCTGGTCTGCCCCCCTTTTCCATAGACGCTCAATGGCATTCCCAGAACAGCCTCTACGCAATATCTGTTCACCACCGTACCCCATGTCTCGTCGAAGTCAAATCTTGTGAAAAGCCTTGGGTCGGTTATGTCTGCGGTCCTTGTCCCATAAACAGGACCCTGCATTATATTTGTAACAGTAAGCCCCCATAGCCTGTTGGCGAAGAGAAGGTTGTTCGTGTCGTGGACCTTGCTCCAGTGGTACCACGAACCGGCGAACTTGGGGGTGGTTATCGAATCCTCCTTTCCCCCTATCGTTGTCGTGAGGTAAGGGGACTCAGGTACGTCGAAATTAGGTGTCCCATATTCGCCCATTGTTCCCATTTTTACAACGTGTGCATTTGGGTTCGCCTCCCTAACCGCATAGATCAGGTTTATCGTGCTAACTATGTTGTTCTGCATCGCGTAAGCGGCATGCTTGTGGTCTATCATCGAGTAAGGCGCAGACCGTTCCTCAGCGAAATGTATTATCGTATCTGGCCTCTCTTTGATTATGGCGTCGTGAAGGACCTCATATCTTGTTATGTCCCCATCATAGAACCTTATGTCCGCTCCGCCCAGCTCCTTTACCGCTTTGATTCTCTCTCCCATGGAAAGGATAGGCAATCCTGAATCCGAGCCGACCTCTTTTACCGCCTTTCTGGTAAACATGTTATCTATTCCGGAAACCTCATGCCTCTTCGACAGCCGAAGCGCAAGCGCCCAACCGAGATATCCATCAATCCCCAATATCATTACTTTCAAAATATCACTCAAGGCGGTCCCCAGAACCCAGTTATAATGAGAAACAAGGCTTTTATCCCTTCTCTTCTGACAGTTCGGCTATCGTGGCCATTATCCGATGGCGAACGTCAGCCTCCTCCTCCGGACTTTTGTACTGCATTCTCGGCCAGAAGAAGCCATGGAGCCCGTCCTTGAAACGCCTTGGCACTATGTGTATGTGCAGGTGAGGCACGCTCTGGCCTACCTTATTATTTATCGCAATGAATATCCCATCGGAGCCCATGGCCTTCTCCACAACCTCTGATAGGAATTTCGCCTTGCTGAACAGCCTTCCCACTAGCTCTTCAGGAAGATCCATTATCGTTTCATAGTGCCTCTTTGGAATAAGCTGAAGGTGTCCTTTGAACAGAGGTCTGTAATCAAGGAAAGCCATAGTCTCGTCGTCCTCATACACTACGCTTGCGCTGGCCGGATCCGAGACGAAGCCACAGAATCTGCATGTCTTCGCAACGCTGCCTGATGTCGTATGCATCGGTCTCCTCCAAATAGGTATTACTGTTGCGACAACCGTTATAAATGTTCATTACAACTGTTTAGCGCTCCGTATAACACGCAGCATACCACCAATGGGCGATTGCAGATGGAAAATACACAC
>JAJZKF010000048.1 GCA_021804305.1 Microcaldota archaeon
ATAATAGACGCAGCGCTGTTCGTGATATCGTCGGCAGAGCCGTGCCCAATGCCGCAGACGAGGGAGCACCTGATGATAATAAACGCGCTTGGCATAGACAGAATCATAGTAGTGCAGACGAAGATAGACGTTGTCGGCAAGGAGAAGGCGAAGGCGAGCTACAATCAGATAAGGCAGTTCCTCAAGGGCAGCAGGATAGAGAATGCCCCGATAGTCCCTGTCATGGCCAACAAGAACGTGAATGTCGACGCTGTGCTCGAGGAGATAATCAAGCTGAAGATACCTGAGCGCGACATGAAGTCGGACCCCATAATGTACGTGGCCAGGTCCTTCGACGTCAACAGGCCTGGCACTGGCATAAGCGGACTGAAGGGAGGGGTCGTAGGCGGATCCGTAATAAGAGGCAGGTTCAATGTCGGAGACGAGATTGAGATAAGGCCTGGGATAAATACGGCCAATGACAGGCAGAAGAGGGAATCATATGAATCCATTTATACAAAGATTGAAAGCCTGTCTGCAGGCAGCGACAAGCTTGAAGAGGCGATAGCAGGAGGGCTCATAGCAATAGGCACGGAGATGGACCCCGCCCTCACCAAATCGGACGGGCTTGTAGGCCAGGTGGTCGGCCTTGCGGGGAAGCTTCCTGAGGCGCTGCAGTCAGCGGAGATGGCATACATATCCCTAAACAGGAGCGACATACCGAAACAGGCATTCAAGGACGGGGAGCCTGTACTCCTTGGGATCGGCACTGGGACGGTAATAGGATACGTAAAGAAGTCGAGGAAGGACAGGCTCCAGGTGGAGTTCAAGCATAGCGTCTGCATAGACAAACATGCAAAGATATCGGTGTTGAGGAACTTCACTCAGAGATGGAGGCTGTCAGGATACGGAGTACTGAGATAGTCATCCTGTCAGACCTAGCTTGGCCATCTTCTTCTCCAGATAATCAGCAAGTGCGACCCTTTCCGATTTCTTCCTGAATTGCCCAAACTTTTTCTGGTCTACCGAGAATCCCGATGCGCGAGGATGGCCGCCTCCTCCAAGCGACCTGGACAGCGGAGTTATGTCGGCCTTCAGGCTCCTTATATGCGCAATGCCGTTCTTCACATTCACATATATGCCGATCGGCCTTTTGCTCCTCTCTATTATTGCCATGCATCCGCTTGTAGACTGCACTGCCTTGGAGAAGCCGAGCGCGAAGCCCTTCCTCACTTCCATGCCATCGAGCATGCGGCTTATTCTCCGCCCGTTCACCTTGCCGAACCTGATGGCGTCAGCCCTTATCCTGCTATCTATCAGCCTGCCGCTGCTGATGAGCTTTGCCATGTGGCGCAGCCTTCGCGTGACATAGTCCCTTGACTTGTTCATATTGTACGATGTTATGCTTAGGGCATAGAAGCCCACCATCTCCCTTGTCTTCCCGCTCTTGGGCCGTATGTTAAAATCTGAATAGTGCACTATGCCCACGAATCTTTTAGCGAACATGCCGCCGAGGCCAAGCCTCTTGCATGTGATCTCTGTAGCACAGTACCTGTCGTTCTCGCCTATCACTGCGATGTCGCACCTTGAAGCAAGCTCGTTCATCCCCTTCCGCGTCCATGGATGATGGTCGAACCAGAAGACCTTGCCTCCGCCTTTTTTTATGTTATCTATCATGGCCTTGTAGCTGCCTATAAGGAGATCGTTAACTCCCAGGTCCGTTATGAATAGCGTGATGCCTTCACCGTAGAATGGCGCAAGCTTTCTCCCTACATATGATATGCCCTCTTTTGAGTAATCGGAGAAGAACAGCCTTGAGGTTGGCACGCCGTATTTCATGCGTATCAGCGCTGCGCTGCCCACGCCATCGATATCGCTTGCATGCGAAAGCACGAAGATCTTCTGCATGCCCTTTATTCTGTATGCAAGAATATTAAAAATCTTGTGCAATGGCTGTAATCCCATATTGCGAAGATCTTATCGTATCTTTATCATAGGTCCCTTCACTATGCCTTTACGTGCCTCGAGATATGAACCTGTTTTAAGCTGCATCTTCTTTGATCCCTCTTCCCGCCGTCTCTCCTTCGTATTTGGCTACGGTTTGAGCGATGCGGATCACTGCGTCCTTGTCCTCGAGTCGATATGTTGCAGCCGCAAGGCTCCGCGCGATTCTTCCCGCCGCCTCTCCTTCGTAATTTTTAACAGTGCCGGAAACCGCTTCCATTGCTTCATTTCCAACGGTTTCCTGTATATCCATTAAACACTGTTGTATATCATTGCCCATGATGTATGCCTATCTTTCAGCAGTATATGCGCTTTTTTGATATTTATATGCCCCTTATTATGCCACAATAACAGTAGAATATTGTTATAATGGGAATGTTATGGTTTGCGCTGCTGAATGAACCTTACAGCAAGTTTTTCGTTGTATTCGGGCCAATTCCTTTTGTCCTCATAGTCTCTGCCCCACCTTTCTTCTCCCAGACGCAGACGCCATATAGATTTTACGAGGAAGATTTATATTTACTGTCAAAACTATGGAATAGCAGAAGACATCAAACATCTATTCATTCAACACAGCATTCTGGTTTCTCTATCCTCATGTATTATTTAAGGTTTTTCTCTGCGAGGCTTTGGTGCACTGAGTGTAGTCACTGTATCGGATAGCTGCCAGTTGAGGACAGGTTGTACGCTGTTCCGCTGTTCCCGTTTCCGCTGTAGTCTGTCGAGTCGCCGTTCAGCGGCCACCATCCAATCAGGTTATATATGGAGAGAGGGTCTCCGCCTATTCCTTCCGCGTAGAGCTGGCCCAGGTCTGCGCCTGAGAGGGGAGTGTTGTATAACTGCACGTTCGTCATCAGCCCGTTGAATGAGTATACGCTCGAGCTAGGCCATATTATAGCGCCTATGGTCGTGGCGTTCGTAGATATGAAGGATCTTGGCGAAATCTCAGAATGGGAGAAGAGGTTGTTGTTTACATAGACTGCAGCAGTGCCGTTGCTCTCGTTGTATATTGCAGATATGAAGACCCACTCATTGACAGGTATTGAATTGTTTTCATTGGGCCACTTCACATAGGAACCGTTTATCCACAGCGGGCCGCATGCGCCGTCATTTCCGCCGAAAGCGTAAATCCCTATGCCAGAGCTCTGGCCTGGAACGTTGCCGAATATCCCCTGGCACTTCGTGTTTGCCACACCATACCAGTATATCCATGAGGTAAGGGTAAAACCCTGGGGTTGGGCGCCGCCATTCTGGAATTGAAGAGGATTTGATATCTCTATGAAGCTTGGATAAGAGGCCCCTCCATTGCCTTTCGATCCTCCGCTACCTGAAACAAAGATCTGACCGAAATCCGCCACTGTCTCCGGCAGGAGATTTTTACAAAAACCGACTGTATTCAGGAATTGCGTAGTGTACGGCCCGTTTGGCCTGAAGACCCTGCAGGAGCCCGGGAGCGCCCGCGGACCGCTGTTCGAAAATAGGTTCAGCTGAAAAAAGGCCAGGAATACGGCTGCTATGACGAGCAGCGCCCAGCCGTATGTTGTGAGGTACTCTATTCCGCTCTGCAGGTGGGACCTCCTTCCTGCGCTGGCTTTCCTGTTTGGCTTGGGGCTTCCCGGCTTTTTCATATCTATTATTTGTACATTGGATTTAAAATGCATTAACATGCAGATTGGCAGCGCGCTATATGACGCACACAGCAGGAGAGAAAAAGACAAGGAGGCGCTAACCACATCCGTTATAAACAGAAAGGGCCTGTATTTGGGGAAACTACAGGCCACCCTTCCTTTACTGTGGAGGTGATATGATTAGCGCCTTGGTCGCCTTGCCAGCATCAAATCTGTAGTAAACCCTGTGACCCAGTTGGAACTTCTGGAGGAACCCGGACTTGCACAGGCCGTTAAGCCTTGCGCATGCCGCATTCCTCCCCTTGTAATTCATGAACTGCATTAGCTGGTCGGCGCATATCATCTGCTTTTCGCTCGACTTTATGAAATCTATTATTGTAGCGTCAAGGGCAGATACAGGCACCTCGAACTGCATGTTCTGGGCCATTGCCTGGCCATCCTCCTCGTCGAAGCTATTGAGCTTGCGCTCCATCTGAGATATCTTCTCTGTGAGACCTACAAGCATCCTGTTGGTTCTCTCCCTCTCCTCGACCAGGTATTTCAGGTAGTTCATGAGCGCAGGTGTGGATGTATCCTCAGGCACCCTGGAACCTCTCTGGGTGATCTCCTTGATCTCCTCCTTAAGCTTTTGGATTTCCGCTTCTATCTGGTCTTTCTTAAGCACCATACCCAATCACTTTGTCGTCATGAATCATTCATGCAGCCTTCAGGAAGGCATCATGCAGGAATCATGAGTGAATCATATATGTGAGGATAATCATATTTAAATCTTTCTATCCTTTCCTGGACTTCCACTGTCAGACGCTAGGATAAGCAGGTTACGGCAGATATGCTATATCTTTATAGTCATAACACAACAAAGAATAAAAATACGTGGCCCGGAGGAGAAGCATGGAATATATACTCATACCGAACGAGAGGGCAGCGCTTCTGGACGAAAAGACACTGAAAAAGCTCAGGGAGAGGCTGAACTGCAGGATAGAGGTTGAAGGCAACGAAGTGAGAGTGGAAGGGGCGGCGTATGATGAGTATAATGCGAAAAACGTAATACAGGCGTTCGCCAGGGGATTTGAGCTGGATAAAGCCTACAGGCTGCTTGAAGAGGGTGTCTTCTTCCAGTCGATAAACATGAAGGACTTCTTCAAGAGCAAGGACCAACTGACTAGGGTCAAAGCGAGGATCATCGGGGAGAAGGGCAGGGCGAAGACATACATAGAGGATGCAAGCGGAGTGGATATGGCAGTCTACGGCGGCACAGTCAGCACTATCGGAAGCGTCGACGATCTCAAAGTTGCCGATGCGGCAATACAGATACTGCTGGACGGCGGCATGCACAAGACCGCATACAAGATAATGGAGATGGAGAAG
>JAJZKF010000002.1 GCA_021804305.1 Microcaldota archaeon
GCACACCATCAGGCCTAAAACCAGTCGCGCCTTTAACTTCTACTATAGCCTTGCCCATGTACCAGTACGCTCTAAGATAGTTTATTGGATTTTGGCTAACTTTAGGTAATGCGCTTTGTTGTGTAATGTTCATTTCCATAATAATTTTACAACATTCCAGATATTTAAACCACTCTGAATTTGACGAAATTATAAAGCAATCTTAGGTTTTTGCAACCCCTGTCCATTTACCTGGCATTATCATGATGCCTCTCCATCCTCCAGTTTTCAACCTTTTCCCATGAATCCTAGCGTTTCTCCTTGTCCCTCTGCTCCTCCTGCGCTCGCCATTTGGAGCATCCATTATAACGCTCACGTCTTTCAGGATTTCGTCTGTCGGTGCATAAAGTGCGCCATAAGCCTTTTGTATCAGCGCCTCAACCGACAACTCTGGAATCCTGCCTAAGTGGCATTCACTACCTGACCTGGCAGTGCCACTACGTCGGAATCCGATGACGCGTAGTTAAGCGTCGTCTCATGCACTATTAGGACTACGCTTCCTCCGTTAGATGGCGTAAATGTCGCATTGACTGTCAGTGGTATGTTGTACTGTGCCGAGAGGCACATGTCGAATGTGAATGTGGAAGGGACTTGTGACGATGACGCACCTGAGCCAGTCAGCGAGCTATTCATGTATATGGTTCCACTGCCGGAGACACGGTAGCATGGCTCGCCATCGTAGGAGCTTACGCTATATGAGCTCACATTTATGTTATTGGCGCTTGATATGTTTATCAGCCTGTTCTCTACGCTGAGCAGCGCATCGCCACCATTGCTAGATGCATTGATGCAACGCGTGCTGCCGGGAGCGGTTCCGTTGCTTGGTATTACCGCTCTAAGAGCAGATGTGTTGTCTGCTTGTATGCAGAGGTAGTTCGGATTGCCGTGGTCGATGGATATCATGGTTATCGTGGCATTTCCGAATACAGGTATGTCGCTCATATCTATCGATGTTCTGGTATCGTTATGGTATTTAAGGAACCCTAGCGTTATGCCAGGGTCGTTGCCATTTATTATTACCTGACCGGTGTAGCCTACGTTGAACATTGGCGACGAATTCACTTTCTGGAGTATTATCGCCTTTATTGATGTGGCGTTGAGCTGTTTTCCGGCCAGTTTAAGCATGATTATTGATCCTGGTAGAGAGCCATATGTCTCATAGAGGTAGAATCCGGCTATGATTACAAGGAATACGATGGCCAATGCAACCTTCTTCTTGTAGGATTTATGTTCTCCTGCACTGGTTTTCTGCTCTTTTGCTTTCTCACGCTTAGTTGCCATAATGCTTTAGGTATGGTTAGATTTAAAAGCAGTTGCTCCGAATAGGCTACAGTGTTAAGATGGCCAGCCTTACCAATCTCTCAATAAACGAGCTTCTAGGCAGGCTGCGCAGTGCGATACTGTCATTCACTGAAAGCGTAGACAAGGTCATAGAAGGCAACAAGAGGATAACCGCATCGGACATAACCACCCTAAGGAAACACGTTAAAGACAGGCTCGCCAAAGGAGAGTCTCCGGCAGAGAACGCGAAGATATTGGAGCTACTTGAGCTCTTTACCACTGACAAGATAGTTCTTGAACTGGTCAGGGAAGATGCCGAGGAATGGTTGGAGTTCCTCGATGAGATAGAGCATTACATCAAGAGTAAGGGAGGTAACACTCCTGAAGTGAAGGACGAGATAAAAAGAGTAAAGGCGCTGACCGCAGAAATCCGTACGCTGATCAGGAACACTGAAAACAGATGATGCAGCTTACGGCCTGGCGCCCACCATTGGCGGCGGAGGAGGCATTCCGGTCCCCATATCAGTCATGTACTCGTCATCCTCAGACCATTCGGACTTTGGGACTTCCAGAGTGGTATCTCCAGTCATGTGCGCCGTAGGTGGCACAGCAAGGCCTGACTCCTCAGATATCTTCTTTACCTTCTTGTATATCCTGTTCCATTCGACGTCGTCTCCGAGGAAGTCGTTTGTATCGGCATCATTCAAGGTGTCCAATTCCTTCTGCGAGAATACGCCGCTATTCAGCTTGATGGCTACCATATCGCTCATTGTGAACGACTGAAGAGCCATCCTTCCAAGGCGTATAGCATCCTTTGTGCTGTTCATGTTGCCTATCTTTCCCGCAAAGCCGGCGCTAAGCTCCTTATTGCGGTTAGACCATTCGGTCAAAAGCATCTTGTATAGGTCTATGTACTGCGCCTCGGTCAGGGTCTTTCCGTTGAAGGCATCCCTCAGCTCTTTCTTATCCTTGGTGTAATCGTCGAATGCTTTCTGTGCCCACTTGGCGCTCTGCATGTATTCCGACGTGCTGTCCACCCATGCCTTGCCGAAGTCGCTTGTGAACGCATAACCAGTAGACTGCGTTGGCATATTGACCTGTGGAGCCTGGGCTGCCGCAGGAGCCGGCCTGCTAAGCGAAACCGGAAGCGCCGTGAGCAGATGCTCGTGGAAGTGTTCAGCTACATCAGATATCTCAGTCCTGAAGTTCCTGTGCCCGAGCATTGCCCTTATGTTCCTGTGCATCACCAGAGTTTCAATCTCCACCATAAGCGAATATATGTGGCTTTCCATCTTGTCCAGCGTGGTATTTACCTCCTGGACCTCTTTGCTGGCCTTCTTCTGCTTACGCTCCGGTGTCCCATTAAAAAGCTTATAGCCTTTTACCCTCAATCTCTCTTCGCTCTCAGCAAGCTCGTCAAGCGCATCGTTTAACTTAGATAGGCTTTTCCCTGAACCTATCTCCTTTGGGAACTCCTTTGCGAACTTGTCAAATGCCTTTTCATGCTTGTTAAGCAGGTCTATCGCATCCTGCCTTGATGCTGTCCTTAGCGCCTCCGCCTCAACGCCTCCAATCGACTTTATGTTCGCCTTGACCGCTTCAGGCACAATCCCATACTGCAGGAAGAGCCCTATCTCTTTATTCAATTTGACATATCTCTTTTGCACGTCCTCGTTTGTTTTCGAGGCATGATCGGTTACCAATGGGAGCTTGCCTATGGCATTCTGAAGACCTTGCCTGCAACTTCCGAGATCCTTGAGCAGCGCGGAGCTCGTGCTGCCCTTCTCAAACTCTTCCCTTGCTACGCCCTTAGCTGTCATCGCCACATATCTCACCCGCAATATAACACAGCGTGGATTATATTTATATCTTTCTTCCTGACTTCCAAAAGGATTGACACCTGTCGAATCGTCATTAGACCTGCACCCTCTGGTTGTCCGACGGGTCGGTAAACTCATCATCCGATGCCTGGAGCATCAACGGATGCTCGGTAACTGTGCATCTGCCAAAGCTTATTGTCACCCTGACGGAGACGGCGCTGGTGTCATACCTTATGTTGGAAATCCCATGCCTGCCTTCGTTGTCCGACAGCCTTGCCACTGGCGCCCCTTTTGTCCGCTCTTCCAGGTAAATTGCAATCCCGGAGCGTCCCATATCCTGGCGTATTCGGCGAGGGTGATCTCTTCCTCGAACATAGCTACCAATACATTGGAATTGAAGCCATGCTCGACATAGGACTTAACGGTGTCTATGTCTCCACGATGTATAGCATGCTTGATGTCAACGGCTGCCAGTGCAGAATAGGACAAGTCAGTAAGGCCGGATGACTTAATGTCGCGGAGGTACATGCCGTACCTCTCGGGCATGGACTCGCATCTGCCTCTTGCTGTGATATCGAGAATATTATTCCGGACACTCCCTGCTAGAGTCTTCTTCATGAAACCGGTCGGTCTATAACAGCTACACTATTTAAGCGTTGTGCAGCCTTCGCGGTTTAGAACCGTTTCCCGTGCGACCTTGGTGCGAAGTGGCTGTGTCCACCGCCGCCACCTCTCCTGCTGCGGTCATCCCTGTCTCCACCCCTGTGAAAGCCACGCCCTCCGCCAAAATTGCGGTTCCTGAACCTGTTTCCGCTCCCGAACTCCACTCTTATGTCCTTGTATTTCGAGATATCTGGGAATATGCGCTCCATCTTTATGTTGGCGACATACTCTATGTCGCTGATCAGGTTCTTCTGCTCATACCTTATTATGGTAAATGCCCTACCGTTCTTGCCCATCCTGGCAGACCTTCCTACCCTGTGCACATAGACATACGGATCATCAGGGACATCGAAGTTTATCACATCGGTCACGTCCTTTATGTCAAGACCTCTTGCCGCGACGTTCGTGGCAATCAGGAATTGGGCATGCTCCCTGAAGCTCTTAAGGGACTGCTCCCTTTTTGCTTGCGTAAGACCGCCATGGAGAAGCGTCGCGTTTGCCCCCTGCTTGTGCAGGAAGTCATATACTACATCAGCCTCCCTCTGGGTCTGCAAGAAGATTATCGCCTTTCCAGGCTTCTTGTCGTTTATGTAAGCTAGAAGCGTGTGGAACTTGGCAGCCCCGTTGGCGACGCAGTACGAATGCTTTATGGTCGTGACCGTAACCTCCTCGGCATCACCTACCGATATGAACTCGGCGTTGTTCATGTTCCTTTCTGCTATAGACTGTATCTTTGAAGGTATTGTAGCCGACAATATCATGGTCTGCCTGTTTTCAGGGGTGACGGACAAAATATCCTCTATGTCTTCTATGAACCCCATATCCAGCATCGTATCGGCTTCGTCAAGCACGACTGTGCTCACATTTGATATGTCGAGCGCTCCCCTTTCCATCAAGTCTATTATCCTGCCAGGGGTGCCTATCACCATGTTCGCCCCCCTTCTGAGGGCATCCATTTGTACGTTTATGGAAGCTCCCCCATACACGACAGCAATGTTAACGCCATATCCCTTTATCTTGATGGCTACGTCAGCTATCTGCAGCGCAAGCTCCCTCGTAGGGGCTATTATCAGCGCTTCGACCCTCCTACTCGCTTTTATGTTCTGCATTATCGGAATAAGGAAGGCACAGGTCTTTCCAGTGCCGGTCTTCGCCCTTACTATGATGTCCTTTCCATGCAACGCTGACGGTATCGAAAGCTCCTGCACGTCAGTAGCCTCCACCATGTTCAACCTTTTGAGCGCCGCAACTAACTCTTGCTTCAGTCCCATTTCTTCAAATCGTTTCAACTAAACACCGTAAAAACAGAACAAGGAATAGTCTTAATTAAACTAGCCTCTTTGCTGTCTTATATATTCTTCTGGATAACCACATATAAAAAGCATTCTGTTTGGGCGACCACAGGATGCCGATTGACGGTTACAGCGCAGGGGCCATTAGGAAGCTTGATCTCAAATGGTCCAGTTTGCCCATTATATCTACGTGGAACCTGAGCGAGTCCAGCTTATGCACAAGGTCTCCTCTCGTATCCCCTGTTATGCCCCTGGATAGGTGCAGCGAGGCGAACTTCCAGTCCCACTCCTTCTGCGCCATCATCTTCTTCATGAGATCGAGTTCCTCATTTGCATACTTCTTCATAGCGGCATGCGCGACATTGCATTCTGTGCATACTCCATGACCCCATGCTGACACCATGGCTTCCCTTGTCCTCTCGAAATATGTGTGTTCAGCAACCTCTTTCTTCTCCATCACCGATAGCAGCCTTTCCCTTATCCTTATGTACCTGCCTCCCCTGGCCTTCAGCCAACGCCTAAACTCAGAATCTGGGCTGTCCCTGCCTAGGTACTTGTCTATGTTGATGGAGGTATGCCCATGCACCACAAAGAATTCAGCTAACCACTTCGCATTCTCGTATGGAACTTTCATTCCATACTTGAGCCAGCACGTGTCTCTGAGCACGTTCGCAAATTTCTCAACGTACTCCTTGACGCATCTTGGTGCAACTCCATCTTTAAGGTTCTCTTCCAATTTTCCAACCATGTCAGGCATCGACAACGCATCTGCATTGCCCACTATGCCCACCCCTGTGTATTCCGCTACTACAGCCATCTCCACCCACCTATAATATTTTCAGCTTGGGAAATATTTAAACTATCGCATTAGATAATAGCTGTTTTCGTCATCTGTTTAAGTCGAAAGGAGATGGTCACTTGTCCCTGATGTTCGCCCGCATGAACGCTATGTTAGCGTTTATCTTCTCTGTTGTCTTTGCTACCGCCCTTTTTATGTCGTCTCTCATGTTGCTCTTTTTGGAGAAGAACCTTTTGATGTCGTTAAGGGTAGACGCATCTGACACGAACGACATGTCTTCTACAAAGTGAGGCATCATAAGCGTCACGCTGTCGTATGTATCCATCAACCGCTTCCAATTCTTTTTGGTCCACTCCCACACGACGCCATTGCCTTCCGCATTGCTTGATACCATGACGTGAAGTATGTATGCGTCTTGTATCCTTACCTCTTTAGATAGGCTTATGCCGAGAGCCTTCCTGGCTTTTGATTCACCAGGCGCCACACCTAACGCTGCAAGGGCCTTGTTCTTGTCCTCCGGAAGGTCCCTCTTCTGATACAGTGAGAGAAGCAGTTTGTCGGTGCACTTCGGGTTGCCGCTCCTTACAGCATTCCCATATATCGGCCCTTTTATGTCGGATGGTATCCACTTGCCTTTATCCACAAATGCATTGAATATCCTGTTCGATTCGGATAATGTCTCTTTATCCCCCAATATACCAAGCGCGCTTATTGCGATGGGCCTTAACAGGGAGTTTTCAGGATTGTCTCCATTCCTGCTTCTCCAACCTACCCTGTCAAGGATATGCTTGTGGAATTTGACGCTTAGTGCTTCGACGTCCTTGTTTAAGCTCGTATTGTGCAGCATGAGATGTAGCCAATTCAGATGGCCGGACAACTCTGATGCCGACGGATAACCGACGTCCATGAGATATTTGCCGACGAAATCTAGATACTTCTTTAGTGGATACTGGCCGGATCTTGTCATCACGAACAGATCATTCTCTATGCCCCATGCGTCCCTATTTGTAAGTATGCCCTTCTCTATCGCCCTTCCTATCCCTTCGAGCGTCTCGTTGTCGTATATTACCCTGAATAATCCGGTCTGCCTGTAGTTGACCTTTACCCATTCTGCGCTTGACTTAAGGAAGTAGGATTTGCCTTTCATTAGGAATCTACCCTCCTTTTTGCCATCGAAGTACACTATTGGTATGTTCCATCTGCCCTTTGCATGCGCCCCTGACAGGAGGAAGCGTTTCTGCTGCAGCGCATATCCCCCATCCTTTTTACCGATGCTTATCACAGGATACCCCGGCTCCTCGATCCATTCCTTGATAGTCTCCACTATTGGAAGTTTCACGCCGTTAGAAGCTGATGCCTCTTGAAGCGCTCTCCAGAGATCATGCTTCGTCGCGTTCGAGTATTTATGCCGTTTAAGATATATGCGTAGACCGTCCTTGAATACCTTCTTGCCCACAAAATCCTCAAGCATGTAAAGGACTGTGCTCCCTTTATCGTAGCTTATACCGTCGAATATTGAATTTGCGTCATCTGCGCTCTTCACTTCTATGTTTATCGGATGGGTCGCCATCAATTCATCAGCGTCGAACGCCCCGCTGACCCTTCTTCCGTAAAATTGGTCTATGCTCTTCCACATCTTCGTTATCTCATCGGTAAACTCATATCCCTTTATGGTGGCGAAACTTTCGTTCAACCACAGGTCGTCCCACCACTTCATGGTGACCATGTCTCCAAACCACTGGTGCGTGAACTCGTGCGCTATAGTCTCAGCTATGTGCTGCTTGCCTTGCAGCGACGTCTTTTCCTTATCACCAAGGAGATACGATTCCCTGAATGTGACAGCTCCCCAGTTCTCCATAGCGCCTGCCGCGAAGTCTGGCACGGCTATCAGATCCATCTTAGGGAGAGGATACTTTATGCCGAAGTACCTGTCAGCCATCTGGATTATAGTGATGGCGTATTCCAGTGCGAGCACGGAAAGCCGCTTCTTCCCTGGAGTCGTGATAACCCTTATCGGAAGCTTCCCTGCGTCGCCCTTGACGAATTCGAATTCGCCCACGCTCATGTACAGGAGGTATGATGACATCTTGGGTGTCGTTTGGAACACGACAAGCTTCTTGCCGCCACCGATGCTTCTCTCCTCCGCTATTGGCATGTTTGATATCCCGCTCAGGGCATTGTCTATCGTCATGCTTACATCGTATACCGCTTTCATCGAAGGCTCGTCGAAGCAGGGGAATGCCGATCTGGCGTCATTTGCTTCGAAATGGGTAGTGAGCATGACTTTCTGCTCCTTTCCATCGTTGTACCTGCTGGCATAGAATCCTGCCATCCTATCTGTGTGCATTCCGACGAACTCTACGTGTATGGTGCATTCTCCTCCGATCCGCTTTGGGATGGAGAGCATTAACCTCTGGTGTTTCTCGTAGAGTTTAATCGCAGCGGTCGAGGATATTCCCCTGCTCGTCACTGATGCCTTCGTTATCTGGAGCTCTTTTGAGTTCAGCACGAACTCATTCGTCGGCTTCGCCACCTTTACAGTGATATCCGCTATGCCTTTGAACCTAAGCGTACTTGCATTCGGTTCGAACCATAGCTTATATCTTATCGGAATAACATTGTCTCCTAATCTATAACGGTTTCTTTCCACTGGAACACCTACTTGCTTTGCCTTCTCATTAACATGTCAGCCCCACCCTTGAGGCAGTACGCATGTGATCCTAACTCTCTTAGCGCCAAAACAAAATCCATTGCCATTACACCATGAAGGCATACTATGATAGATCTGTCGTATTTTTTAATGATTTCGTACAGGTTCCCTGTATTTTTACCCCCATAGAGGATGCTGTTTAATTCAACAAAGCCCACCTCAGAGACTTCGGCAATGTCGCCGAATACCTCCTCTGTCACCAAAAGATTTCTGTTATCGTTTGGTATGACAAATACCTTCTTCGACACCTTTGATATTTTTATTGCGATCTCAAGATCCACGAGAGCGACATCCACGCGATCCATATCGCCAATATTATCCAATATCAATCCACCCTCTCCAGTTCAGGCAGCTCTATGCGGTTGCCGTATACTGCCTCTATGTTGAATATCCTTACCCTCCCCCCTTTACGGAGCGAAATCCTGTATATCGGAAGATATACGACCGTAGCGCTAAGAAGCGTGGACCCGGGAAACAGCGTTGACACCATCCCTTCAGCATCGCTCAGCATCCTCGCCTCGGTCTTTTGGGTCTCGTCTGTCATTATCGGCTTTTTACTTACATTAGGTTGGGAGTACAGTGCGTATCTTTTGTAGTTGTTGAACGTGACTGTGCCCCTGTCCTCCGTAACCAGACCAATTCTCCTGAACCTTGATAATGTCTTCTCTACGTCTATATCCGGTATCCCGGTATCCTTTTCGATGCCACGGGGGTCCGATTTGTTCCGTATATAGAGAGATTTCAACACCGCTTTCTCCTTCTCATTCATTTTCACAGGCCCTGTTAATCCTGTGCTATGGAGGTCTATCTTTTTGCCAAGCGTAACCATACTTGTGCCTTTAAGCAATACGCTTATCTCGTTATACTCGTTCGGCCTGCGTGTTGGCAGCCTCAGGCTGCACAGCACGGACGTAGAATATACCAGCTTTATGGAATCCACCTGCTCTACCGATTTACCGAAGATGCCAAACTGCTTCTTCGTTTCTCTTGTCGCGTAATCTCTCGCATCGTTTTCCGTGAACCCCTGCTCCATCACGTATGACATGCGGACTTGATTGGCGTGCCTGGCCGGAGCTCCGCTGGCCTGGACTTCGCCGCCTATCTTGGTAGTTGTCTTATTCGATATCGTTACACCAGAGCGTACGTCCTTTATCACCTTTTCCATCCTGTCAGCGTCTAATGAAGGCAGGCTTTGACTCAGCGATGGGGTGCTGCCTCCATGCACCACCCGTCTCTTTTTCACGCGGATCTCGTCATTGTGACCAAGGCCAAATGGCATGAACGAGCCTGTCTTAAGGTTGGGTATGTTGAATAAACGTTTTTTGTCCTCGAACAGTATGGTAACCGCTTTTATGTCATTCTCTATGCTAAGCTTTCCGACAAACCCGTAGGAGCATTGCGCCAGGACATTCTTGCTCACGTTGGCAGGCCTCTGCGTAGCGACAAGAAGGCCTATGCCGCGCTTCCTTCCCCTTACGCTTATCTCCTCAACTATGTTCGCTTCAGGGTGGACTATCTGTGGAGCGAACTTGTCGGCTTCCTCTATTATGACAAGATAGGGCTTGCGCTTCTTCTCCCCCACTGCGTAGAGCGACTTCAGTGCCCTGTATACGAGATCGGCTCTGTCCATCACATCCGAGACATCAAGCACCACAGGGATGCTGTTGTCCATGCTCTTTGAGAATAATTCCGCATAATCTATCTTTGTCCCTATATCCGCGCCGTTTTCCTCTCCCACCCATATGACATTGAACTTACTCTTAAGCGAGCTGTACTCCCCTTCAGTATCGATTACGACGAACGGAAGGCCCAAGGCACATAGCTCCTCTATCACCACGCCAACAAGATAGGACTTGCCGGAGCCGCTCTGCCCTATGACACATCCTCTTCCGGTCATGACAAGCTGTGCGTCTATGTCGATACCGGGTCCAACGTTTATATCCATTATGCCCCCCATTAAGATTGCCAGGAACCATTTTTATTGGTTACGTGACGTTTCACACAAACCTTTTATTCATTGGGTTGGAAGTATAGAAAAGCTCCTTGTTAGCGGGATGTCTGGATGAGAATCGCTTTTGTATCGGATGCAGCATTTCCATGGCACGTCGGTGGCCTTGAGGCTATAGAGAGGGTTGAGGCGAAGGAGCTGGCGAAGACCCATGATGTCCACTTTTTCACCATGAAGTGGCCCGGGATGCGAGGAAGTCACTTTACGATAGACAACATACACTACCACGCATACCCGGGCATATCCTTGGACCGATTCTACAGGCACGGAAGGAGGTCTATAAGGGCTGCACTGGGATTCGCGATAGGGACTTTCAGGCTGTTCAGGTACAGGTTCGACGTCGTAGAATGCAACATGTTCCCGATATTGCACATACCGATAGTAAAGCTGTATTGTAAGTTGACAGGCTGTAAGATGATACTCGACGTAGTTGAGGTATGGGAAAAGAGATACTGGCTGGATTACTTAGGTGCGGTGATAGGCAGGCTCGCATATGCTTATGTGAGCTACTTCATCAACTCCGCAGATGCTTATATATCGAATTCCACAATTACCGCGAAGAGGCTCGAGGGAGAGGGCATAGCCATGAGCAGGACGAGCATCTTCGCTCCAATTCTCGATGATGTCAAGATAGAAAGCATAAAGAAAAAGAGATCGGCAAAGAAAAGAAGCAACGTGGTTGTGTTCGCCGGAAGGATGATCAAGGAGAAGAGGCTTGACAAGTGGCTTGAGACCATAAAGGAGGTAAAAAAAACCGTACCATCGGTAAAAGGGCTGATTATAGGAGATGGACCGGAGAAGGAGAATATAAGGAAGATGGTCATGGATATGTCACTGGAAGGCACCGTAGAGCAGAGGGACTTCTACGAAGACCAGGACGACACTTATAGGGCAATGCTTGATTCAGCCATTTTTCTCCACATGTCCGAGAGAGAAGGACTCAGCATAATCACCCTTGAGAGCCTGATGCTCGGGATTCCAGTGGTACTTCCTAGTTATTCACCCATGCCGGAGGAGGTGAAGGGCATGTGTGTAGTAGAAGATGAAAAAGATGTACCGAAGGCGATAGCTAGGATTCTTAAGTCGAAGGACAGGCAGGCTTACCTTAAGAACCTGAAAGGTCTTCGCAGCTTCTTCATCTCTGGAACCGTGGAGTTCTATGATAAGCTCTTCAGGAAAATGGGGCTCTGAAGCCAATGCCGGCTCGTTCAGTCCAGCCTCTTTATCAGGTGGTAGCCAAACTGTGACCTTACTATGCCTGAGGTCTGCCCTTTCTCAAGAGCGAATGCGGCGTTCTCGAACTCCTTTACCATCATCCCCCTGGTAAAATAGCCCAGGTCGCCTCCTCGTTTCCTGGTGCCGTCTATAGAGTACTGGGCAGCGAGCTTCGAAAAGTCCTCTCCCTTATTTAGCTTTTCCAATACTTCCTTAGCTACGCTCTCCTTTTCCACCAATATGTGAGCACATCTTATCCTTTCTGCCATGTAACCACGCTAGTACTACAACATAATATGCTTTAATAGTTTGCGCATCTGGGTGAATGTAAGTTTATCACAATATACATGTTGGCATTCACAACTGACGAATATGATGATAGATTTAAAAACCTTTCTAGAGAGGTGTTAAAACAGTGATGAAAATGGCGACCAAAAAGAGTTCGTCTACGGTAGGTGGAGGATTCCTGGTATTCCTGGGATCGTTAGTCTATCTATACGTGGTCTTTACATGGGCTGGCCAAAACGGGGCAGGTTCTAGTCCAGCATGGCTAGCTAGCTACGCCACATTTTGGACTCCCATAGTTGCGGCAGTGGCCGTAATAAGCGCAATCACCCTGTTCTTCAAGGGAATCAAGGGCATGGCTGGAATGCTTAACACAAGTGGAAAGCACCCGGTCCTTTGGAAATTCACAAACATCGGCGGCATAGCAATCTTGATTCTTATGTCAGGGAGCGCCTCGTTCTTATGGGCGGTGCTGGGATTCGTCCTGACATACCTTGGAGCGATGTGGGTAAGCATGTAATAGACCGATAATAACGGGCTTTGGAGGGGCTTTTTCCCTCCTCTTATTTTATTTTCGTCATCGGCTAAGAATTTAGTATCCGGAAAGGGTTTAGATATCCTTAAATAATTGAAATCTGTAAGTGTCATCATGGCATTGTCTGATAAGAGCAGGACGGACTATCCCTCTGACCACCACATTGACAGCAAAGAAGACCATAGTGGTAGCCCTCTTTCAAGGCTTAGAAGAAAAGCCCGGGAGGAATTCAAGGAACGCATAAGTAGTGGTTATCTACTCGGACCGACGCCAGCGGAGAATCGACTTAGGAATGAGGTTGATTATGAGGCGGCCAGGGTGGCGCTTGAGGTAGCCAAGGAGGATCCTAAGATAAGAGGCCTTATGCTAAAGCTCAGAGAGATAGATAGGCGTGGAAAGACTGGAATTATGCCAAGTGCACCTGGAGAACGCCTTTCGGCGCTCTCGTGGCTGTACGATGCCTCGGCAGAGGTCACCAAAGAGCTCCTCCCGCTATTAAGGAAACACCCAATGGCGGTCAGACTAGAAAGGGCGATGATGAGCCACACTATGTGGGAAAAGAACTACAGGCTTGCAAGGACCGAGGATTCTTTTGTAAGAAGGAATATCAGGCTTAGCATGATAATGTCAAGGGAAGGCTATGAAGTGACGGACCTAACCTGGAGTTGGGCGTCTATAGAAGCGGCTAACGCCCTAATCGAAGGCACACTACAACGTGGAGGGTTTTGAATAAACTAGATTATGGAGAGGTTATGTTGGTGTTAGGCACCATTATTGTCTCGTTGTTTGAGCATGTAGAGATATACCAGCCGGTGGAGTTATATGTGGCGTTATATCCATAGGTAAAGTTTGTACAGAATACATAAGTTGATGGCTGCTTGGGCCCCACGGCGCCGCTCGGCGTGATCGCATCCCATACCATCTTTCTTATCGCATAGTGTGTTATTATGCTTAGGTTGTGCGTCACCCCGGTATCTACGCCCATATAGTAGAGCGACATCGTTGCATTGTTATCGCTCTTCCATGCGTTGAGGAAGCAATTCATCACCGCAGAGGCATTGCCACCAAAGGCAGGCATGCCGGGACCATGGCTCACCACACGGCCACATGAAATGGATCCTTGAGGAGCTGGCGGAGGGCTGTGTTGTGGTATGATGCTGAAAAGATGATAAGCCCCGGCAGTAGCTACGGCAGCTAGAATTACCACCCCTGCGAGCATGAACAATTGGAACTTTTCCATGGACTCGGCCTGACTACTGATAAGTTGGTGTGATGGGTATATAAAGTGAGACAGTAATGTTCGGTTCGGCCGAACCCTTCTCCTTCCTACGGCAATATTAAGTGGGCCCGCAGGGAATCGAACCCCGGATCTTTCCCGTGTGAGGGGAACGTCTTACCATTCGACTACGAGCCCGCGTAAATTATTCTGTAAGACTCTTTTATAAAGTCATACGCTAAAATCAATTGTGATTCGATGGGCTCGTTCTACACCGGAAGAGGGGATAATGGGGAAACGGATACAATGGGCTTCGGCCGCATGGGAAAGGAAAGCCCTCTCGCAAATGCGCTTGGCGATGTGGATGAGCTGAACAGCCTGATAGGTGTTGCAATAGCGAACGCCCCAGACAAGCATCTTTGCGATGTCATGATTGGCATACAGAACAAGCTGTTCACTATAGGCGCACAGCTATCCGCTGCGCCTGGTTCAACTCTCAAGAGCAATGCCAAGATAACCGGCTCTGATATCAAGGACCTTGAAGACGAGATTGACGATCTTGAAGCGAAGGTGCCGAAACTGAAGAAGTTTGTCCTTCCTGGGGGTTCGCAATCAGGAGCCCTCCTCCATCTTTCACGTGCGGTCGCACGCAGGGCCGAGCGCTCAGTGGTCCTCCTGTCAAAGAACCTAAGCGTATCTCCAGAATTAATCTCTTACCTGAACAGGCTTTCCTCATTCCTATTCGTATCCGCACTCTTTATTAACAGGAAAGAAGGGATTGAGGAGCAGAATCCTGTCTACTGATTTAGACATTGAAGTACTCCCTGAACCTTTGCGTGGTCTGTATGCTCTGTGATCTTCCACTCTTCTTCCTCGCGATGAAGTCCTTCTCCGCAAGCTCTTTTATGTAATCGTAGGACGTCGAGCCGAAGGTCTTCACTATGGAGCTCTGTATGACCGGTTCGTTCTTGCTCACGTATGCAAGTATCCTGAGCGCGCCTGAAGACAGGTCAGGCTTTCCGGCAAGAGAATTCACCTTGCTTGCATATGGCTCCTTTACACCCATCACGTACTTCTCTCCTATTTTGAATATCCCTATTGCACTCCCATTTTTCTCGTATTCTGAAGACAGCTCGGCTAGCATGTTCGCCATAGCCCCAACTGAGGCCATGCCCAAAGCCTTTGCCATCTCGTCCACACCCATCGCCTTGCCAGATACGAAGAGCGCAGCCTCTGCTAGCCTCTTATACTCGGACATGCTGTCAGGCATTCTTTTCACCATTCAGCCTTATGAATATCTCGTCGAAGAAATGATCCTGCATTATGAGTATGCGGCCCTTGTGAGCAAGGAACAGCATCGGTATGAATAGGTCGGCCAGGATGCTCTCCGAGTTGCTGTATGTGTTGGCAAGATTCGCGAACGTCGTGACGTTCTCCTTTCCAGTCTCTGCTGTTATGGAGGCATAGAGGCTCTCCATTTTCTGATCTATATCCTCTGCAGGTATGAGGAACTGCATCACTTGTGACACCTCGCTGAACTCTATCTCCCTCCTTTCCTTGACCTTCAGCGCGTCGTCAAGTGCATCCATGAGTTCGTTCAGTGTTATCTTTTTCGACGGTTGTAGCCTTAGCCTGGGGACCAGTGGCTCGACCATAGGCAGTATCCTTTGTGTCGGCACTGCCTCCTCCTGTTGCTGCTGCTCCTCGAACAGCAGTTCGTTCCGGAATAACTCCATGATATCGCTCTTCATCCTTAACAATATTGCAGCCGCAAGTATTATGTTCGCTGGAACATGAAGATCTAGAACCTTCAGATGTTTCACAACACCCACATAGCTGTCAACAAGCTTCGTTATGTCTATGTCCCATGGATTGATGCTGTTGCTCTCGATAAGGCTCACTAGAAGGTCCTTCCAGGTGGCATTCTTGACGAAGTCCTCTAGGTCTATCTGCTGGTTGAGGTGCTGCATAGGTAATGCTTTGCTTTCGATTATCGACATAGGCATAACTGGTCACTGCCCATTTGCCCTCGTGAGAGGCACTATAATAGGACAAGAAAGGTATTTATTATTTATCAGCAATAATTGATAGACCAGTTTGGGTGGGATGTATGAAGAAGACGAACAAGGCAAGGAGCCGGAGGAATAGGCTGCTCGACATCCTTGAGCGGCTTAGGGATGGAATAGTGATAGTGGAAGGCAAACATGATGTAGGCGCACTCGGGCGGCTTGAGATACCCGCTACCTCTTATAACAAGTTCTTGAGCTGCAACAACTCCACAACGGAGTTCAGCACCAACAAGACGTTCTACATAATGATGGATGCGGACAAGGGAGGCAGGGACAAGGAGAACAAGGTCATCAACCTGTTGACAAGCATGGACAACGCGATAGAGTACAACACCGAGCTTGGGAAGAGGCTACTCCGCCTTCTTGGCATAACCTCTGTAGAGCAAGTTTGCGGAAGGGTTGAGATGGTAATGAACATCAGGTAGGGCGCTATCCGGTTTTTGTTCCTTTTCTTTTTCTCTTTTTGCTGATCTTGTAGTCTATCACCATCTCCGATTCTCTCGATGAATAAGGCCTTGCCTTTCTTGCCGATAGCACCTCAATCGCATAGCCATTAACCGCGGCATGCTCGCTTATCTTGCTTATCGCACCCTCTGGACCTTGTGTGTCGCTGCAGAACGCGTAAAGGTGGACCACTGCGCCTTCGCCTGCCACTGTTGATATCTCGTCGAGAAATTCCAGGCTTGAGGTCGGCATAGGCACTATAATCCTGTCGGCCTTACCTTTCAACTTGCCCGCAGCAATCCTTACATCATCCTCCAGCACCTCTACGTTGTCGGTCTTGTTGATAGCCACATTATATATTGCCGCTTTTGCGGCGTACGGATTCAGTTCTACACATATGACCCTCGATGAGGGATGCGCTTTTGCGATCTCTATGCCGAATGGACCTATACCGGCGAACATCACGACCACGGTCTCATTATCTTTCGCCATTGAAGTCAGCCTTGCCCTTTCATAGGAGAGCCTATTCGAGAAGAACGTCTTCCTGACATCGAACCTGAAGGTGCAGCCGTTTTCTTTGTAAGCGGCTATGTAGTCCTTCTTTCCAAGAATATGCCTGAAGCGCCTTGTCCTGTATCTGCCTTTCACTGCGCTATCTTTCGCTATTACCGTGCTTATGCTAGGATGCATATCGAGTATCGCCCGGGCCAATGCCCTCTCCTTCCTGCCCAGTTCCTTTGGTATATCGAGTATCGCTATATTACCAAGGATATCATATCCTCCGGATACCATATCGCGTTCCTTTTCTGTCAGTATCTCCTTTAGCGCCTCCCTGTAGTTCCGCGGCTTCCTTTCCTTGTTTTTCGTTGCCTTTTCGATAATATAGAATCTTGTGCCGCTTCCAATAACCTTTTTAACTCTTGCTCTACTAATACTTATCAATGGAAAATAGACATAGCTGTCGCTATGTTCGACCGTTTCTTGCCTTTCAATCAGGCCAGAACGTCTAAGTTTCCTACGTATATTCTCGGCCAGGGCGTTGCTTGCCTTCAGGTATCGCATGCGCATCAGCTAAGATTATATGGCATAAGGATAAATTATTATGCAACAACCAGCAGCGTGATAAGGTGTACTTCGTAGTTAAGGTAACATCAGGACAAGAGAGGATTGCAGCCAATATGCTGCAGAACAAGGCCGGAAAGACCGATCTGCCAATTTATTCTATAATAGTGATAGAGGGCATGCGCGGCTATATAATACTTGAAACTGAAGATGAGCTTTCTTGCAGGCAGTTCATAACCAAGGAACGCAACGTGAAAGGCATGCTGCCGAAGCCCCTGACCGAAGAGGAGATAGACAAACTCGTCCAGGTAAAGACCTTCGCGCAGGATATCGAAAAAGGGGACTCTGTGGAGTTCACCTCCGGTCCATTTAAGGGGTACAAGGCGAGAGTGCTCAAGGTCGATGACACTAAGGGAGACATCACCGTTGAGCTTATGGACGTTGTAGTCCCGATACCAATCACCACAAAGATGGGCAGTGCAAAGGTAATACAAAAAGCGGAGAAGGCAGCAGGCTAATATTTAATAAGGTGTAGAACATGGGAGAAGTCACAATCTCAGGGCTCGTAGAAGGAGGCAAAGCGACAGGTGGACCGCCGCTCGGTCCAGCGCTCGGACCTTTGGGAGTCAACATAAACGGCATAATAGCAGAGATAAACAGCAAGACGAAGCAGTTCGAGGGGATAAAGATACCGGTAAAGGTAATCGTTAACACTGAGAGCAAGCAGTTTAGGATAGAGGTCGGTGCTGCACCTACAAGCGCGCTCATACTCAAGGAACTTGGTATACAGTCCGGAGCGAAGACCAAGGAGGAGGTTGTTGGAAACCTGACACTCGAGCAGGCGAAGAAGATAGCGACCGCCAAGGATGCATCTATCTATGGGAAGACGCTGGCCGACAAGGTTAAGCAGGTACTGGGCACCTGCAAGAGCATGGGAGTGAAGTGCGAGAATGAGGACCCGAGAGCGATAATAAAGAAAATCGAGAGTGGAGAGCTCAAGGTCTAATCGTCTTTATGTGTGATTCTCTTGGCAGACTCCAAGCCATCAGCGTTGGAGATATACAGGCGCCTCAGAAAAAGGTTCGGATACCTTGATTGGTGGCCCGGAGAGACGAGTTTCGAGGTTCTGGTCGGGGCGATACTCACCCAGAACACGTCATGGAAGAATGTCGAACGAGCGATAGCCAACCTCAAGGCCGAGGATTGCCTTGATCTTGGAAAGATGTGTGATGTTGGAACCGGTGCACTTGAGAAAATGTTGAGACCAAGCGGGTATTTCAGGCAGAAAGCAGGAAGGCTCAAATCGATATGCAACAGGATAAGGAAGGATTATGGCACCCTGGAGAATTTTTACTCCCTAGACCGGGATGAGCTCAGGGAGAAGCTCCTCTCGATGAAGGGCATAGGGAAAGAGACTGCGGATTCGATAGTGTTATATTCAGCGGAGAAGCCAACATTCGTCATCGATACGTATACTAGGCGTTCAATGTCCAGGATAATGAAAGGCACGCTTGAGGGAGACGAAGCACCTTATGATGATCTGAAGTCTTATTTTGAAACCAACGTGCCGAGGAGACTGTCATTGTACAAGGACTTCCATGCGCAGTTGGTCGAGCTTGGAAAGAACTACTGTAAGAAGCGCAACCCGTTGTGCAGGGAATGCCCTCTGATAGAGCTGTGCAGATACGGCAACAGAGCAGCCTTCCGAAAAGCCGAATTATAACGGAAATATTAAAATACCCAGAAGAAAGGCATAAATATTACCCTGATGTGAGGTAGAAGAAGAGCAGATGCCAAAGCCGCTATGCGATGCTAAAACCAGTTTCAAAACGCATTCGGCGGTGGGTGGACGATATGTCTGAATTGCAAGGTACCTTACCTATAGCGGAACTACTGCCTAGAGAACGGAGAAGGGCACTATCCATTCACTCTAAGGTCTTTGATGCCAGATTTGCGATAGAGGAGTTAAGCGTACTGATGGATTTCATAGCTCCTGATACTGAAGACGCCATGAACGAGGCCGAGCGCATAGAAGCAGCTAGAAGGGAGATTGCTGAGCTAGACGCCAAGGTTGAACACATATTCATGCACTGGAATGAGGGCATCGTTCCTGCATTCATACTGACAGGATTCGATGGAGCGAACATATCTATCAACGGAATAAAGGACTACACTGATCAGTTCCTTGCCGCATACAGGCAAGGGAACCCAAGGAAAGCGATGAGGACCCTTGACCGCAACATAGACTATCTCGTACGACAACTCAATTTCTGGACGAGGAGATGGACATACTGGGGCCTTACTGAAGGGACCAGGGAGGTGCTTTACTGCAAGGACCAGTTGATTAAGTTGAGGAACAAGGGAAGCCCGCTTAAGGAGAAGCACGTTAAGGACTATCCCCTATCGGTGAGCAGGTCGCAGCGAAGGTTCATAGAGCACTTGAAGAGGCAGGATCTCATCGCATTGATAAATGGACTTGAGGAGTACTTCGCGCATGCACTGATGGCTTTTGTTC
>JAJZKF010000049.1 GCA_021804305.1 Microcaldota archaeon
CTAGACTTCTCAAAAGGAACAAACATACTTATAGGCCAGATGGGCGCTGGAAAGAGTTCACTAATGGATGCCATCTCATTCGCCCTGTTCGGCACCTTTCCCGCCATACATCATAAAAGAGTTGCCGTGAGCAGGCTGATACGCAGCAGGCCCAGGCAGGAGAGCTCTGCAAGCATAAGGCTGGAGATGGATGTTAACGGCGATAGCTATGCCATAACCAGGGAGCTTAGCCTAACCGGCAAGACTGCTGCAACCATAGAAAGAAACGGATCCTACCTGCAGTCGCAGCCAGAGCGTGTAAACGAAGAGATAGAGCGCATCCTCAAGGTCGACTATGACCTCTTCTCAAAGGCGATATATTCTGAGCAGAACCAGCTAGATTATTTTTTGGATCTTAGGTCTTCTGATCGAAAGAAGCAGATAGATGGCCTGCTAGGGCTTGACAAGTTTGCTACGGCGCAGGATAACACCACCTCGCTGATAAACCGCGTAAGGGATCTCGTATCTGAGAGCGAGCGGATGGTGCGCGAGTTCGATATAGTTAAGTCTACTGCGGACCTCAAGGAGCTTCGCGATTCAATGCAGATGCTGGAGAAGGAGCGCAGCGAAGCAGAAAAGAGCGTAAAGAGGCTCAATGATGAAAAATCAAAAACTGAGATAAAAGCACGAGCGTTCAGGGAGATGCAGAACCGCAAGACGATGCTGCTCAAGGATATAGAGGGGCTCAAGGGCAGGCTCGAACTGCTGGAATCAGAGATAAAGAAGGCGGATCTGCATAGGCTGCCTGCGAAGAGCGACGCCCTGGCTGAGAAGTCGCTACTTGCAAAGGAAATTGAAGCTGCAAGGCTAAAGGAGAGGCATGACGCCGATGCGGAGAGAAATCTGCATTCTGAAATGGCCAAGTTAGAAGTGGAGCTGTCAAATGCAAAGAAGGAGAATGCCGAAGTTGAGAGAATAGATGCTCAGCTAAAGAAATCCGAAAAAGACCTGGTGCAGAGTAAAATAATCGAGTGCAATAAATCAATTGACGGGCTTTCTATCGATGCCGCCCACTCAAAATCCGTAGTTCTTGAGACCGAGAAGCAGCTAAAGGAGCTCAAGGCCCACCTAAGCAAATGCCCTATATGCGAAAGGGAGCTTGACGATGCCATGATAGCAAGGATAACGCAGGGAAAGAGCCAACTCATAGCGCAGCACAATTCGAAGGCAAGGGAGCTTGAGCAAGAACTCTCAAGAATCCGCGCTGAGCTAAAGGACCTAACCTCGCTATCAAACTCAATCACTGTGATGGAGGAGCAGAAGAGGAAGTATGCTGGCGCCACTGAGCGGATCAGGAAGGCCGAGCTTGGACTTGAGATCTCAAGGAAGAACTACGAGAAGACCAAGTCCGAGCACGAAAGCATATCAAAGGCAATACAGGCAATCTCCGAGAAGATGCAGAAGAATGCTAATGACATCGAGGCCATAGAAAGAAACGAGCGTCACATCCTAGATAGGGAGCGCATATCAAAGGATCTGTCTTTAAAGACTGCAGAGGCAAATTCAATAATCGTCGACGACAAGATGGTGGACGCTCTTCAGAAGGTCATGCTAGAGATGCAAGCAGAACTGGGCAAGCACACTGCGAATATCGCATCATACGCAAGAAGCATCAGCGAAAAGGAGGCGCAGATAAAGGCCAAGGAGTCTGAGATCGAGAAGATAAATCGGATGCACGAAAAGCTCGCAAGGCGCAAGGGTCTAATAGACAACCTCTCCAAGTTCAAGCTCGCGCTCTCAGAGACACAGTCTGTCCTAAGGGTCCTATTGATAAACTCTATAAACGGTATAATGCACGAGGTATGGAAAGAGCTCTATCCTTACGGTGATTATCAGAGCGTCAATTTGGATGCTTCAGATGATGGATACGAGCTTAAGGTGAAGGTGAACTCTGGCGGCCAGCAGGAGTGGGAGAGCGTCGAATCGATAGCCAGCGGAGGTGAGCGGAGTACCGCATGCCTTGCGATGAGGATAGCCTTCTCACTGGTCCTGGTGCCTAACCTCAAGTGGCTGATATTGGACGAGCCAACCCACAACATAGACCAGCAGGGACTGTCAAAATTCGTGAAGATGTTCAGCGAGACTCTCCCTGGAATAGTTGACCAGGTCTTCATAATAACTCACGACGAGATGCTCAAGCAGGTAAGCGACGCAAGGATCTATATCCTCAATAGGAACAAGGAAGAGAACGGCGAGACAAGGATATCCGAAGCCTGATCATATCGAGTCAAGGCCGTAGCTGTCCTTCCTCTCCTCGGTCTTTCCAATAACCGAGGCGCCGCTCACACCAGTAAATATCGCTATCACTTCTATGTTGTCGCCGAAATTCGGATCCAGCCTTGCGCCCCAGATGACATTCGCATTCGGCGCGCTCTTTGCTGTAAGCTTCTCGCCTATCTGGTTCGCATCGCCAAGTGTCAGGCCCGGTCCTCCGGTTATGTGCAGAAGAACACCAGTTGAATTTGAGTAGTCAACGTCAAGGAGCTTGTTCTTTAGGGTGTCGTTAACCACGTCTTCGACCCTGTTAGATCCCCTTGCGCTGCCAACACTTATCATCGCAAGGCCACCTACTGACATTGTTGTCCTCACGTCTGCGAAGTCGAGGTTTATCAGGCTCGGCTGCGTTATCGCCTCGGTTATTCCGCGCACCGCCTTTGTCGTTATCTCGTCCGCCATTGCAAACGCCTTTTCCATAGGCAGGTTCGGATATACTTCTACCAGCCTCTGGTTGTCTATGACTATAAGCGTGTCTATGTTCTGCCTAAGTTTCTGTATTCCTTTTTTTGCGGTGTCTAGCCTTACTCTTTCAAGTGCAAATGGTATGGTAACTATCCCTACTACTATTGCTCCATTGTCCTTGAGCACCCTGCCAACTACCGGGGCAGCTCCTGTCCCAGTCCCTCCTCCCATGCCTGCGCACAGGAAGGAAAGGTTGAGGTCGCGTGTAAGTATCTCAATCTCGTTTCTGGATAGGTCGGCTGCCTTCTCGCCTATCTCTGGATACCCGCCCGCGCCAAGTCCATGGGTCAATGAGCTTCCAAGCATGAGCTTTGTTATGCTGGGGCTCATCATATTGAGCTGCTTCGAGTCCGTATTGAACGCAAAGAGCTTTGCCCCCTTCACATCTGAGTTGCTCAGCCTCTGTACCGTGTTCCCGCCTCCTCCGCCTACTCCAACTACGCCTATCCTTGGCTTGAAGAGATCATAATCTTCAAAATCAGACCCTTGACTAGTTATCCCATTGCCATACATGTTTGTCGCCACTCTTATTTCTCAGATTAAATTAAATATCTTTCTACGCATCTTTCCAAGGATTTTGCAATTAGCCGGGCCATTTCCTATTCAATTAAGCATTATAAATTGTAGATTGCAAAACAATATTATGATAAATTCGGAGCTTGCCGACATATTCGAGGAGATAGCAGACATGCTGTCTGTTGATGATGGCGTAAGCAGGTTCGAGGTCCTTGCCTACAGGAAGGCGGCGCAGACTCTTTCAGGGCTGCAGGAAAGTGTACTGGAGATATACAAGAAAGGAGGCATAGCTGCGCTAATGGAGCTTCCAGGGATAGGCAAGGGGATCTCGTCTTCGATAAAGGAGTACATAGATACCGGAAGGATGGAGAAATTCGAGAAGCTGAAAAAAAGATATCCGGTCGATTTCAAGACTCTTACAAAAATACAGGGCCTCGGGGCGAAGAAGGTTTTCAAGTTATACACAAATCTGCGCGTGCGCAATCTCGACGACCTAAAGCGTGCCGCTGAAGATCAAAGTATAAGAAAGCTAGCGGGGTTTGGCGCAAAGAGCGAGATCGAGATAAGGAACGGCATAACTCTCTTCGAATCAAGCAAGGGGAGAATGGCCCTAGGCACTGCGCTGCCCGAAGCCGAACTAATAATACGAAAGCTAAGCGAGTCCGGACTAGTCGACCGCGCGGCCATAGCCGGATCAACCCGCAGGATGCGTGAAACCGTCGGAGACTTAGACCTTCTTGTCACCTCTAAAAGACCACCTGCAGTAATGGACTTTATAGCACACCTTGATGAGGTTGCAGATGTCGTACTCAGGGGGCCAACAAAGACCACGCTCAGGCTTAAGATAGGAATAAATTGCGATGTGCGCGTCGTCGATCCAATAAGCTTTGGCGCCGCCTTGCAATACTTTACGGGCAACAAGGATCACAACGTCAAGGTAAGACAGGTAGCCATAAGGCTTGGATACAAACTCAACGAGTATGGGCTTTTCGACAAGAAGGGTCGCAATGTTGCAGGCCTTGAAGAGAAGGACATATACGACAGGCTAGGCATGGACATCATGGACCCGGAGATGCGCGAAGACCGCGGCGAGGTTCAGCTCTCTCTAAAACACAAGCTGCCCAAGGTCGTAGAGATGGGCGATATTCTGGGGGACCTTCACACGCATACAAACCACAGCGACGGATCGGCGAGCATAATTGAGATGGCGCAGGCGGCAAAGAAGATTGGTCATAGGTACATCGGCATAACGGACCATTCAAAGAGCGAGTACATAGCGCACGGCATGGACGATCGCAAATTTGCAAAGCACTTTGCGGAAATTGACAAGGTAAACGATAAGCTCGATGGGATAACCTTGCTAAAGAGCTCCGAGATAGACATACTAAAGGACGGTCGCTTGGACCTCTCAAAAAAGACCCTCGATGCGATGGACTACCGCCTTGCATTTATCAGCCTGTCGGTGGGATGGGCGAGTATGTCGACGTTTCCACTCTCTAATGCAGTAATTATCCTCTTGGTCATGCTC
>JAJZKF010000050.1 GCA_021804305.1 Microcaldota archaeon
TATCAATATGAAATTTGCATCGCTCTCATTGGCCACTGCCTTCGCGAGAAGGGTCTTTCCGGTGCCCGGGGATCCGTACAGCAGCACGCCCTTTGGCGGCTCTATGCCAAGCCTCTCGAAGAGCTCCGGATACCTTATCGGCAGCTCCACCATCTCCCTTATCTTCTGCTTCGCGTCCTCGAGGCCGCCAATATCCTCGTAGTGCACGTCGCCTATCTTTACTGCGGACTCCGGCACAGGCTCGTTGCGCACTATGAAGTTGGTCTTTGGGGTCACCTTCACTATGCCATGCGGCAGCACCTGGACCACTATGAAATTGAATACTATGCCGAACATAGGTATGGGCACCGAGTCCCCCTTCACTATGGGCTTGCCCTCCAGCCTCCTCTTTGCGTATTCGGCAAAGTCAGGAGAGAGCGGAGGCTTCTGCCCTGGAGGAGGCGCTATCACTATCCTGTCCCCCTCCTTGACGTCCGCTTTTGATACGAAGACCTTGTCGCCTATGCCTACGCCGAGGTTCTGCCTGAGATAACCGTCTATCCTTATGAAACCGAGGCCTTCATCGCTCTGGTGTGCAGGCCAGATAGAAGCAGCTGTTGATTTTATCTTCCCTTTGATCTCTATTATGTCCCCGGACTCGAGGCCCAGCGACGTGCGGGACTTGGTGTCTATCCTGGCTATACCCCTTCCAGAATCGGTTACTAGCGCGTCGGCTACAGTTAATTCGACAGAAGTCATGAAGGCACCGTATGTATAGATAAAAAAGGCAAAAGTTATAAAGGTTATCAGATATTCATATCCTTACATCGGACGGCTTTGACTGGACCTTTTTCAGATTCAGTTAGGTTTTTATATATCTTCGTATACAAATACCGTTTGATTTATATCTTAATTAGGCATCATTATGGGAAAGTTTCCACTCGCGGATGAAGTTTTAGTACAGATGGCGATATGCAGAAAGTGCAAGGCCAGGAATAAGACTGGCACGGTGAAGTGCAGAAAGTGCGGATCGCCATACATGAGGCAGAAGAGGAAGGACAAGAGGGTCAAGAAGTAACGGCTCATGCTCTAACAAATAAGTGAAATATATGGTAGATTTAAATCCTATAGAAAGCATGGTGGTCCAGGCGATGAGGGACCTCGGAGCTACAAGCGACGAGAAGAAAAAGACGGCTGATGACATAACAAAGAAGTGCAACAGGCCCAAGTCCATGGTAAACAATGCTTTGGTCTCCCTAGTACAGAAGGGCGTGGTAAAGAGAGTCGCCAGGGAGAAGGCATCAGGATATTACGTCACGGCTTAAGCCTTGACATGTGCTGAGGTAAGCGGATGACAGCCAGCCCCGATTCCATAGACTTCTTCGCGAAGTATGGGGACTGGGAGTCTGCTAGAAGCATAACATGCGGCAGTTCTACTTCTACGAAGGACATATCATATTACCTGGCGTCAATAAGGGAGGAAGTTGCGGAAAAGGCGTTCACTGTCCTTGGAATAGATACATCTGTTCTTGAAGCTTATTCTGGAAAGGTTTCCGGCAAGGCAGGAAGCCTTGAGGAGAGCGTTCTGGGCCTTTACAAGTCTGTCGGATCCTCTGATGCAGAGTCAGAAGTGGACAAGGCTGCAAAGGGAAGGGAGGAGCTTAGGCCTTTCGCGAAGGCGTACCTGCTCAGGGCGGCGATGAGGAAGCTGGGGCTCATGTGGTACATATCCAGGAGCAGCGAATCGTTCGGCAAGATGCAGGAGCCTAAGAAAGGGGACGTGCCTTTCCCATCAGACGGCATATCGTTCATGGCAAAGTACGGGGATTGGATATCGGTAAAGAAGCTTTCGATAGACAAGAACACAAAGCCCGAGGAGGTTGCGGCGCACCTCTCATCGATAAGGATAACAACTGATAGGAAGATCGCGCAGATACTGGGGGTTGACACCGATTCGCTCGATGCGTATGCGGAGACGATAACGCGCAACATGCGAAAGAGCGCTGCGAACCTGCAGAAGGTTGTGGCATCCCTTGGCTCCGCAGGATCCAAGGCAGCCATATCTGCGGCTTGCAATGACGTGAAGCTTGAAGGCGCGGCCATGGCCTATATGTTCGGCAGGATGATGCAGAGCATAAGGATAGACCTGGAAGTCAGCCCTGACACGCTCATGGACATGTTCCCGGGCCTCAAGATACCTAAGCCAAAGGGAAGGATGCCTGGGCAGAAGAAAAAGAAGGCGTAAAATTTCGTCGGCACTTTTCCTTGAATACAGGTATAATCCGATTATTATGCATTTATATGGATTATCACAAGATTATAATTTATGCTAGGGAGGGATTTGGATGGATAGGTGCGTGACATACATACAGGGGTTGGACGGGCTGATAGGGGGAGGGCTTCCAAGGAACTCGATAACGCTCATAACAGGCATGCCAGGCACTGGCAAGACCATAATGGGCCTGCAGTACCTTTACAACGGCGCAAACAAGGGCGAGAACGGCCTGTACGTTACAATAGAGTCAAGCGCAGAGGCACTGAGGCTCCAGGCAAAGTCATTGGGCATGGACTTCTATGACCTTGAGAAGAAGGGCAAGGTGATGATATTCGGAGTGCCTACGGGCCCGCAGAAATACGCATTGTTCAAGCTGATATCCGACGCCGCTGCAAAAGTTAAGGCAAAGAGGATAGTGTTCGATAATCTTGCAACGCTTGGCATGCACCTTGGAAAGCTGCTGTCCATGTGGACCGAGAACATGGACTTCGCAAAGTCCATGACGAGCGAGCAGGACAGGATGGCAGGGATAGGCATGGCAAGCCTTGTCTACAGCGTGATAGAGGGGCTCAGGCAGATTGATGCAACCAGCATAATAATAACCTCTGCAAGCGGCGAGCCGGGAAAGATGAGCAATGACGGCGTCAGCGAGTACCTTTGCGATGCCGTGATACAGCTCTTCAACACGCCAATAGGCATCAAGTACTCCAGGAGCCTGCACATCAGCAAGATGAGGCGCACCGACCACAGCCGCTTCGTCCACGATTTCGAGATAACAGACAAGGGAGTTTCTGTGATCCCGCTCAAGGCGGTGTACAATGAATAGCGAGACCCTTTTCGAGAAGTTCGCGATGATGGGGCAGCTCGAGTTCGAGGACGGGAAGATAAGGCTGTTCGGGTATAGGAGCGTGCTGGTGCTGTCCAGCTTCTTCTCCGAGATGATACTGCTGATGAAGAACTCGCGCAGCTTCGGGGATAAGCTCGCCGAGGCGGCGCGCAAGAGCTTCGGCGACAGCGTTGCCAGGAAGCTTGGCGAGTCCTACAAGTTCAGCATAAACGACTTCGTGAAATGGGATACCGACATAGGCATAATGGCAGGATGGGGTATTCTCAGGTGGGAGTACCTTAGCAAGGACAAGAGGTTCGGCGAGGTATTCCTTGAGGGATCGCCGATAGCAGCCACCCTGAAGGGGAAGGTGAAGTCGCCCGTGGACCACGTGATGAGGGGATTCATAAAGGGGGCTGCGCAGATAGCCCTGAAGGAGGAGGTAGAAGTGGTGGAAGAGGAGTGCGCTGCCCTCGGCGCTGAGAGATGCAGGTTCAGTTTCGTCTCAAAATCGAAGGCCGAAGAGAAGAAGAAGTAGTGCGGGAATCAGCAAAGCGTTTTATATATGATTAGGAATCATTCTGATACGCGGGGAGTTAGGCTAGCTTGGTAGGCTTTGAGCTTTGGGAGTTCAAGACCCGTGTTCAAATCACGGACTCCCCGTTTCTCTTTTGGGGTTATATATAACTCGTTCAAATGTCCCCCTTTTCTAACATAATTTTAGCAGGGAGAAGGCGTGTCTCTTAATCATACATACCTATTCCCTTGAAGTGTCCATACAAAATTTGTATCACTTTCATGGCTTTCTCTCTATTGATGATTAGCCCTCCGAAGATAACGAGTAGTATGCCGATAATATAAAGTACAATCATTCCAACAGAAGCGATCAGGCTATTCCAGATAAACGAGGGGTTGGTAGCTTTGCTGATCTGGAACGTGGAATTCCAGAGCTGTGCACCAGTTATTACAAGAAATACCCCGACAAAGATTACGACAGTGCCGATTGCAGTTCTTAATATACTGCCTTTTGTTGCTTTCTTTCTAACATAACTGATTATGTAGAATATGCCAGCAACTATGAGTGATGCTATTGCTTCGTCAACTATTATGTTCCAGTTTGACATTATCCATGAAATGATCGTATTTATGTCCGTAACATCACGCTACCTTCAATAGTTTATGTAGCGTTTTCTTCTTTAATACTATCTTCTTTCCTTGTTGTACCTTCTTTTTCAACCTAAACAAGTGCCTTTTTGATAATCCAATACGTCTAGCGTCCTTTGTTGTCATATTCTTGATAACATTAGCTATCTTTTGCTTGGTTTTAGCTAGAAATACCTCAAAAATGCGGACACAACTTATAAAAATGAAAAAATGAAACAATTATCATAAATAAACAGAAAGCAGAAGGAGATAATGTATGGACAATCCAATAATACTCAAATACAAGAAAGAAAGAGTTATAAAAACAATTTACTTAACCTGCGAGTATTGTCATCTATCAGTGCCAACTATTAACTTTGATGGCTGTCCTTTAGAATAGGGACTTGACATTTACATACGACCACCATCGTCAATCTTCATAACCATCACATCAGATAGGTCATGATGTATGCGATCAGGCACGAATAGATGTGGATTGATACCTTTTTCATGCCCATGAACCTGTTGTTTGCGAGGCCAAACATGCCCTTAAGTCTTGAGAAGATCCTCTCAATAGACCACCTTTTACCATAT
>JAJZKF010000051.1 GCA_021804305.1 Microcaldota archaeon
CAGGACAGAGGCGACAGATCCGCATCTACGACGTTGGGGTGTCGGTATATGCACGAGAAAAAAGACGTACAGTGTTCTTCGCTCAACCCATCACTCCCCTGTCCCACGGTAGTATTATGAACGGCCTTGTATATATACATGCCTTGAATATACTGGCTTTTCTGGCTATTTGGACATTGATTATTGCAGGCCTGATTGCTATCCTGACAGATATTATAATGTTACAGGACAACAGATTTAACATTAAATTTATATAATCTTCTATACAACGTATATTATGCCAGATGTTCCGATACAGGTAATGCGTACATTGCAGAAATTAAGGGCGGAGCACTCCCGTCCACCTTACATAATCTTAAGGAAGATACACGGTGGATTTTATGTCTACAAAGATCGTATAGTCAAGGACAAGGCAAGCAATAAGAGCAAGATCTTCTCGGAGTACATGGGAAGGATAACGGACGATGGTCTTTTCGTGAGGAGGATCCTCTCCGAAGACGACAAGATTGCGAACGCGAGGGCGGTGATAGAGTCAGCCGGAGGCAAGGTGCTGCTACCCGGGAAGGGGGATGAAAACGCTTCCGCAGAGGTATTTACACCGGATGAGATAGACACAAAGATTCTTACGATACTGAGCATGAATGCAAGGATGGCGCGTCGGTCCATTGCAGAGCGCGTGGGATTAAGCACGGCGGGAGTTGATAACAGGATAAAGCATCTTGAAAAGTTATACGGGATAAGTTACACTGCCGAGATAGACATTGAGAAGATGGGCTACCTAAAGTTCCTTATATTTATCAAGTTTTTTGAGACGGTGCCGCCTGTAGAAGAGATACGAAGTATACTGAGTAAGGAGATAAGGATACAGAGCGCCATGATGCTCAGCGGCGGCGATTACCACCTTGTTATATACGTACTCGCAGAGAAAAACCTGGATGTTCTCTTCCTTAAACGGGACTTGAGGAAGCTGACCTCCCTGTCGAGGTATCCTTCAGAATGGACAACTACAATATTTTCTGAGTCCTATAATTTCGTGCCGCTGCGCGACGATTTTGTCGACTCGTTCAAGGAGAGGCTTGGCAGAAGAAAGTCGGATATCCTTGGCGAGGAACCCGCAAAGAGCGAGAAGACAATATTAAACAGGGAGTTTGCAGTGCTGAAGGAGATTAATAACAACGGCAGGATAGAATTTACCGAGATAGACAGGAAATACGGATTTGACGAGGGGAGGGCACAGTACTCCTACCACAGGCTTCTAGAGAAAGGCCTGCTCAAGAGGACTACGATATCGATGAATATGCGCGAGATGAAGTATACCGCAGCATTGTTTATGAAGGATGTGCAAAGCGACCTGTTTTACGCCACAAGGAAGAACCTCCTTAAGGAGATAATAAGCGGCAGCGATATTCCTGTAAATAAGTATGCGCTTGTAGGGGATATCGGGCTGCCGTATGGGGTATTCTTACTCCTCAATGTATTCCACGAAGGCGACATCGAAAAGGCGAAGGCTGAGCTGTCGAAGACCAAGGGCATTAGGCTATCGGCTACGATAGTGACAGAATTAGTTATAGGGAAGCTCTGCGTCAGAAGGTTTGACAACGCCTATTCGCTTCAAAACAATACACTGACGGAGGAGTTCGGCGAGACGCCCCTGCCGAAAACGGGCTACTATTAAGGCGCGCAGCGCTGTGCCTCATTGAGTTCCATGTATTATCAGGTTTGTATGGCATCTATTGCCTTAAAAACCTTTTCTATGATTCCTAGTGGATAATTACGGATTCCTGCCGGCTCTGAACCACCATTTTTATCCCTGCTGCAGGGGAAATGCCATTTGGGCTGTGGCTAATGCTATATCCTATAGTCACTCCGTGGTAAATCCTTAAATATGAGAAATGACGACATAAGACCATGCTCCATGATGCCATCCTTTACAACAAGCTTCCAGGAAACAAGGTCGAGTGCATTGCCTGCGCCAGGCGCTGCAGAATACCTGCTGGGTCCCACGGGTTCTGTTTCGTCAGGCAGAACGACAACGGCAGGCTGAAATTAGCTACTTACGGCATGGTAAATGCGATGCAGGTGGATCCGATAGAGAAGAAGCCGTTCAACCACTTCCATCCAGGAACCTATGTTTTCGGGATAGGGACCTCTTCATGCAACTGGGGCTGCCAGTTCTGCCAGAACCATAACATTTCTAAGGAAAGGGAGATTACCGGCGAGGGAATGCCACCTGAGAGCGTAGTGAAACTCGCAATAAGGAAGAAAGCACAGGGGATCGCATTTACATACAACGAGCCGGCTATTTTCATAGAGTACGCGCTTGACATTGCAAGGCTTGCACATAAGAACGGCCTTTATACTGTATTCGTGACAAACGGTTACCTGACGAAAGGAGCGGTGCTGGAGATGAAGGGCTTCATAGACGCCGCTGTGATAAACTTCAAAGGGAGCGGAGAGGAGAAGTTCTCCAACAAGTTCGAGGCTGTCCAGTCATGCGATCCTATATTCGAGGCGGCAAGGGAGATGCGGAAGAGCGGCATCCACATAGAATTTACAGATCTTATCATACCAAGAGTCGGGGAGTCTCCAGAGGCATGCGATGCCCTGACAAAGAGGCTGCATGACGAACTGGGCCCAGATGTATCTATCCAGTTCACTGCATTCCATCCAGATTACAAGATGCTTGATTACCCGGAGACGCCTTACGAGACGCTAAAGAGGCACTACGACATCGCGAAGGGTAATGGGCTCAGATATGTTTACATAGGCAACATCGCCGGGAACCCGTATGAGAGTACATACTGCCCAGGATGCAGTGGTCTGGTAATAGAAAGGATGGGACTCTATCTGACAAAATGGCACCTTGACAAGACGAATAGGTGCAGGAGCTGCGGCTACCTGATTCCCATCATAGGAACCAGGGCAGGCCGTATTAGGTACAGAGAAATAGAGTCGCTGTACTGATAGCGCATGCCTGGTACTGGTACATAACCTTTTAAATCTTAACTGAACATATAATCATGTCAAACGGCCATAGGAGCGGGGAAACGCCCGAACCCATTCCGAACTCGGAAGCTAAGCCTGCTCACGACATGAAATACTGCCCCTTGGGGTGGGAAAGCATGTTGCTGTTTGGCACTATATTCGAATGACCAGCTCTGCCAGCAGGTCTTGCACTGCGTGCTGCGCTACTTCTTTCTGACGTGCAGCTCGCCTATTGCCGAGAGCAGGATTTCCTTATACTTATTGTCTGGCAGGAGGGGCCAGTACTTCTCGACAGCTTCCTTCGCCTTCTTGCCATACATCTCGGCCTGGCTTCTTGCATAGTCAAGACTCTTGTATTTGTCTATGAGGCCTGACAGGAAGGATATGTCTTCAGGGGTCTTGTCTGCCCTGTTCTTCTTGAATATCCTGTCTATCTGCGACTTCTCGCCACTGGCTGCGTGTGCATACGCATGAAGCATCATAAGCGTTATCTTGCCCTCATATAAGTCCCCATACCTCTTCTTTCCAAAGGACTTCTCATCTGCCGTCATGTCCAGTATGTCGTCGGCTATCTGGAATGCAGTTCCTGCCGGCTTCCCTATGTCCATAAACGCCTCCATTACGCCTTCGCCCTGCCCTGCGACTATGGCGCCGAGCTGCATGGGTCCGTATACGGTATAGTAACAGGTCTTGCTGTTGATGACCCTGTGGTATAGCTCTTCTGAGCCCTTGCTCAAGTCCCTTACATTATAGATAAAGTTGGTCTCGAGAAACTGCCCCTCCACTGTGTATGTCATCATGTCATAGAACTTATCGAAGAATGCGCCTCCGGCCTCAATCCCTGCCTTCACCATGTAATCCTTTATCAGCTTCCACATAACGATATGCACCGCGTCGCCTGCGTTTATGGCCAGCTCTATCCCGTACATCTTGTGCAGTGTCGGTTTGCCTCTCCGCATCTCCGAGTCATCCTCTACATCGTCGTGTATGAGTATCCAGTCTTCTGATGCCTGCATCGCTGCAGCCGGCAGGAGAAGCTCCTCCTTTGAGGCGCCAAACATCTCGCCGCAGAGCATAAGCAGACCAGGCCTGCGGTAGCTTCCCATCCTCTCGCTGTAGTCCCTTGCGATCTTGTAGTGCTCGTACGGTTGCCGCAGGGGCATGCGCTTCATTATCTCTGCGTTCACGCTATGCCTTATCGTCTCTATGTACTCCTTAAAGTCCATTATATCCTCTTTGCGGCTGGATGGCAGCAGGGCCACGCATATCCGGTTTTCAGGCCATTCGCCGGCACTTCTAATATGAGATGCACCGGTTAAAATACCTTATGTGACTAGGACCAAGCCGTCTGCTCCCAAGGTCAGGCTTCCTGCCGCGTTCCGATGGCATGCGCGAAATACCTGCAGTATTCGCTGATCGGGCATCCTGCGCATATGGGCCTTGTCCTGCAGTTGGCCTTGCCAAGCTCGACAAACTGTGCGTGGAAATCCTTGTAAAGCCCGAGGTTCTTCCTTATCCCAGAGGTTATCATGGCTTGGAGTGCGTCATAGTCAATCTCAGGGTCCGTGCCGTATGCCCTTGACATTATCCTCCTTGTATATGCGTCTATGACGAATATGGGCTTCTCAGCTGCGTAGAGGATTATGGAATCGGCAGTCTCCTTGCCTATGCCGTTGAGCGAGAGCAGCTCCTTTCTAAGTGCGATGGCATCCTTCCTGAACAGCCTGTCCAGCGTTCCGTAGTTCCTGCAGAGATATGTGGCTAT
>JAJZKF010000052.1 GCA_021804305.1 Microcaldota archaeon
AACGCTGCACGGCTGCTCGGGGTAACGCAGGCTGCGGTGAGCAAGTACCTTGCCAACAAGTACTCTGACGAGGTCAAGACCGCGGAGATGGGCATAGACAGAAGGATAGTTGAGAGTTACGTGCAGGGCATGCTGGACGGAAAAAAGGATTACATAGAGAGGTGCATATGTGCCATATGCAGGTCTGTGAATGACTTTGGATGCTCTGTTTCAGTAAAGACATAGAGTTGATTTTATGCAAGAAAACAAGCTTACAAAACCAGAGGAGATATTCGAACTCAAGGACGAGTACGCAGAGAAGTACGGATTCAGGGACGAGCACAACTACTCTTACAGGACAAAGAAGGGTCTCTCAGAGGAAACTGTTAGGGAGATCTCAAAGATAAAGAACGAGCCGGAGTGGATGCTTGAGAAAAGGCTAGCCGGATACAGGGCGTTCGTAGGCAGGCCTGTGCCTACCTGGGGGCCTGATCTCAGCAAGATAGACTATGATGACGTCTACTACTACGTGAGCCCTGGGGCCAAGAGGGCTGCAAACTGGGACGACGTGCCTGCAGATATAAAAAGGACATTTGACAAGCTTGGGATACCAGAAAGCGAAAGGAAGTTCTTTGCAGGGGCCGAGGCCCAGTACGACTCTGAGGTTGTATACCACAACGTGAAGAAGGAGCTTGAGGACAAGGGGGTAATATTCACTGACACAGACACCGCAGTGAAGAAGTATCCAGAGTTGGTGAAGAAATACTTCGGCACTCTGGTGCCGCCTACGGACAACAAATACGCAGCACTCAATACAGCTGCGTGGAGCGGAGGTTCCTTCATATACGTACCGCGTGGTGTAAAGCTCACGATGCCTCTGCAGGCATACTTCAGGATAAACGCGGAGAAGTCAGGGCAGTTTGAAAGGACACTGATTATAGCAGAGGAGGGTGCAGAGGTCATGTATTTGGAGGGCTGCACAGCGCCAATATACTCGAGCGCGTCTCTACACTCTGCGATAGTGGAGATAATAGTACACAAGAACGCTACTGTAAAGTACGTGACAGTGCAGAACTGGTCAAAAAACGTCTACAACCTGGTAACCCAGAGGGCGTATGCATACGAAAACGCATCAATGACGTGGATAGACTTCAACATAGGAAGCCTGGTCAACATGAAGTACCCGTCGATATTCCTCAAGGAGCCTGGAGCGAGGGGGGAGATACTTTCTGTGGCCATAGCTGGAGAGGAGCAGGTGCAGGACAGCGGAGGCAAGATATACCACATGGCGCCCAACACGACATCCAAGCTCGTGTCAAAGGGAGTCTCGAAGGGCAGCGGCATTGCCAGCTACAGGGGGCTGCTGCACATAGACAAGAAAGCCACAAACGTAAAGTCCTCGGTCAGATGCGATTCTTTGCTCATAGGTGCAGGATCAAGGGCCAACACCTACCCGTACATGGAAATAAACAGCAATGACGCCAGCATAGCCCACGAAGCCACGGTCAGCAAGATAAGCGACGAGCACATGTTTTATCTGATGTCCAGGGGGATAAGCGAGGAGGACGCGCTCGCCACTATAGTGTTCGGGTTTGTAAGCGACCTTGCGGAGGTGCTGCCTTTGGAATACTCTATAGAGCTCAAGAGGCTCATAAAGATAGACACGGCAGGCTCTGTGGGCTGATTTACGGTGATTTGATTGGAATACTCCGAATTTGTAGCAGACGCGCAGAGGAGCTATGTGCAGCTTCCTGACGAGAAAAGCGAACTCTACAAGAAGAATTACATACGGATACCAGATGAGTACCTCAGTGGTAATGTGGCTGCAGGCGCCAGGAATGGAGAGGGAGACGTGATTGTCGAGGAGATAAGAAGAAACCTCGGACTGAGCTTCGACATATGCATAGCCAATGGCAACATCACTGGGGAGCACCAGAATGCCAGGATAGTAGACATGTCTGATGTCTCGGCTGGGGAGATCGCTGCCAAAATGTGCAGGAGCGGCGATGACAAGTTTTCTGCATTCGTCAATTCATCTGCAGGCAAAGCGGTATTTATACGCGTGGGCAGGAACGAGAAGGCAAACATAAGAATTCTGCTGCTCGGAGTCGGCGCATCTGCGTTCGCGCAGGTGCTGTGCGACGTTGAACCAGGAGGGGAGCTTACGCTGTTCGAGATGTGCGCGTCAAGAAACAGCACCGCGTCTGCCCTTGGGATAGTGAACGAGATTAGGATAGGCGAGTCTGCGATGGCAAACGTACACCTCATACACAATGAGGATGACAAGACAGCTGTGATAAACATACACAAGGCGGAGCTTGGAAAGGACGGCAAGCTGGTGCAGCACCACGTTTACACAGGCGGGGCTTACACCAAGGCAAAGGGTTCGGTAACTCTCAACGGTGACTCTGCAGAGAGTGACATGAACGAGATAGTGCTTGGATCGCTCAACCAGAGGATAGACATAGCCACAGAGCTTGTCAACTTCTCGAAAGGCTCGCTCGGCCTGCTCGAGTCCAAGGCTGTGCTGACAGACACGTCCCGCTGCATACTCAAGGGCTTTGCGCACATAAGGCAGGGTGCAGTAGGCTCGAGATCAATGGTGGAGGAGAAGGGACTTCTTCTGGACGACACTGCAAAGATAGACTCCATACCTGGCATGAGCGTGGATGAGTATGACGTAAAGGCCACGCACGCTTCTGCCACAGCACCGGTTGAGGAGGAGGCGGTCTTTTACCTCACCTCAAGAGGTATTGACAGGACAACGGCAAACAGGCTGCTGGTCGACGGCTTCCTAGGGGGAAGCATAGGCAAGATAAAGGACCTGCACGTGAGGAATGCGATAGCATCTATAATACACGACAAGGTGGTCAACAAAAGGTACGGTGCAGTGCCGAGGCTAAGCGATGAGAACCTGCTCATCACATTCCACGATGATGGGGATGAGGGGGACAGGATAATACAGGAGCACTACAAATACAGAGGCGCTTAAAGAGTGATCATATGATTCTGGAAATAAAGGACCTGCACGTTTCTGCAGAGGACAAGGAGATAATAAAGGGGCTCAGCCTTACTATAAGAGACGGGGAATTCCACGTTCTCATGGGGCCCAACGGCAGCGGCAAGACTACGCTCGGCAAGGCGATAATGGGGCACCCGAAACTAAAGGTGACTAGCGGAGACATACTTGTGGACGGGAGGTCTGTGCTGGAGATGAAAGCGGATGCAAGGGCTAAACTTGGGATATTCCTGCAGTTCCAGAACCCTGTTGAGGTAGAGGGCATAGGATTCGTAAATTTCCTTAACGCGGCAAAGGGTGCAGTGTCAGGCCCCACAAACGTCAAGGAATTCCTTGCTGAGGTAAAGGAAAACGCTGGCAAGCTAGGCATAAGGGACAACATAACAAAGAGGGCATTGAACCAGGGATTTTCGGGCGGGGAGAAGAAGAAGGCTGAGATACTTCAGATGGCTATACTGAAGCCAAAGCTTGCCATACTTGACGAGCCAGATTCCGGGCTTGACATAGATGCCATAAAGACAGTAGCGGAAAACGTCAACGATATCGCCAAGGCAAATAACACAGGCCTTCTGGTCATAACCCACTACAGCAGGATACTCGACTACATGCACCCGACATTTGCCCACATAATGGCAAACGGCAGGATAGTAGCCAGTGGCAGCATGGAACTTGTCAAGGAGCTCGAGACAAGCGGCTACGACAAGTTTCTTACCGAATGATTTTCATGGGGAGTATTGACACAGAAAAAATAAGGGGAGAATTTCCCATTCTGGGAACTAAGATGAATGGCAAGCCTCTGGTCTACCTTGACAATGCAGCCACATCGCAGAAGCCGGTGCAGGTAATAGACGCGGTCAGCGGGTATTACAGGGAATACAACGCGAACATACACAGGGGGATATACAGGATATCCGAACGTGCCACTGAGGAATACGTGAGATCAAAGGAGGACGCAGCGAAGCTGATAAACTGCGGCTCGCACCGGGAGATTGTATACGTGAGGAACGCTACGGAGGCGATAAACGTAGTTGCGCTTTCATGGGGAGAGAAAAACATACGCAAAGGAGACAGGATACTGATAAGCAGCATGGAGCACCACAGCAATATTGTCCCGTGGCAGATGCTCGCCGGAAGGAAAGGAGCAGAGCTTGATTACGTCAAACTTATCGGCAACTCCACGCTGGATATGGAGGACCTGAAGGAAAAGCTTGAAAAGAAGCCAAAGCTTGTTGCGATTACGCACGCCTCGAATGTGCTCGGAACCATAAATGACGTGAAGACGATAACCAGGCTGGCCCACAAAACCGGTGCGAAGGTGCTGGTGGACGGGGCGCAGTCCGCGCCGCACATGCCTGTAGACGTAAAGGATATAGGCTGTGATTTCTTCGTTCTGTCAAGCCATAAGATGCTGGGGCCTGCAGGGATAGGAGTGCTCTGGGCTGGAGAGCAGACCCTTGAAGAGATGGATCCGGTATACGGGGGAGGAGACATGATAAAAACCGTTTCATTCAAAGGCGCATCGTGGAACGACCTCCCATGGAAGTTTGAGGCAGGCACACCGAATATCGAGGGAGGGATAGGATTCGGCGCTGCTGTGAGATACCTCATCGGGATTGGCATGCGAAATATCAGGGACCATGAAACTGCGATAACAAGATACGCACTCGAAAAGATGCAGGGAATCGGGGGAGTAAGGGTGCACGGACCTGAGGGCACGGAAAACAGAGGGGGGATAGTTGC
>JAJZKF010000053.1 GCA_021804305.1 Microcaldota archaeon
CTTTCATCAAACAAGCACCTGCTAGAGCTTGTGGCGATGATACGAAGCACCGACATAACCATACTCTACTCGTCAAAGGACCGCGAGCACAATGGCGCAGCTGTTCTTGAAGAGGTTTTGAAGAAGGACCTTAAGTAAAGGAGTCCGGTTGACTTTTTGTAGCTGCAAAAGTAAAGGATCAGGCAAGCTCTATCTTCTTGAGTTCGAGCTTGCTAACTTGCGCTATGTTCATTATTCTCTTTACCGCCTCCGATTGGAAGCTGTTGTCAAGCATTCCTGTAAGCAGCTCGTCTACCGAGTGCGCTGCAGAGAACTCCTTTGTGAAATCTGATATCGACTTCCTTATCGCCTTCTTCTTGGGCGTCCTTATCTTGCTTGATGTAACTGCAAGGAGCTTGAGCACAAATTTCTTTCCATTCTTGTCCGTAAGGCTGTCAACGGTGTATATCGCGCTTGAATGCCTCTTCACAAGAGAGTGGATGTAGCTGAACGTCTGCTCCATGTAATCTATGTCTGTGTTAGCCGTGCTTCCGCTTGCGGACTTGACACGCAGCCCGACGAGCATGAATGAATGTTCGGGCCTGTGGGTTATCCATGACATGCTGACCTTTATCACGCGCCCAAGAACGCCTTTCTCGTCATTTGCAGGTATCTCCCCTATTGCAGACTCTCCTAGGAGCTTTGGCGGGTATACATTGAACCACACCTTGTTCTTCCACTTGTCTGCAGATTTCGTAGCCATCTATTCAGCTCTTGATTATGAGTGCGACCTTCACTGGATCATACTTCCAATCGCTCGGAAGCTTTCCGTTGTCCTTGTAATAATTGCTAAGCCTCCAGATCTTTGCCTCTACCCTATGAAGGCTTGTCTTGTTGTGGACGTCATTGTGGTTCCTTTCGATATGCCTCCTTAGGTTTATCGCCTTTGTAAGAAGGTCCATCATGTCCTGCGGTATCTCCTGCTTGAAGCCATTTTCATTTAGTATGTTCGTGAGCCTCTTTCCGAAGACCTGCTTTATGTACGGTACAGAGTGCTCGGTCTTGAGCTTTTGGCCTATCTGCGCCTGGTGCATTCCCTGCTTTGCATAGTCAACAACGAGCCTGACTATCTGTTCGTCGTTAAGCTCAAGTCCCTCTGGTCTTGTGCCCATAGGTACGTCTGGCTTTCTAGACTTTGACTTGCCATGTTTTCCAGTGTGCATTCTTGCCATTAAAACACTATAAATTCAGCAGAAGCAAAAGCTTTTGCATTCTTAATATCTATCAATAACGTTTATAATCCTATTGCCAATTTATTCTGCCCTTATCTCTAATGAAATGTCGGTATCGGGAACCTTCAATGTGCCCACTCCAACTTGCATGTCCTTTATGTTCATTGCACCTTTTATGTCCTGAGCAAGAACTCCAACGTCCCTGCTAATTGTCAGCTGCATGATCTCCGAATTGAGGGCCCTCTTGTTGTCGTGTTTCCACTGCCTGATGAATGTTATTACTCTCCACGCAACGTCTCCATCTGCAAGCGCCTTTTCGTCAATAGCACTATCTGATAGCGCAGGCCATTTGGAGAGGTGCACCGACCTTGCCCCGTCAGAGCGCGCGTAAAGCTCAAGGTATATCTCCTCGGTTATATATGGCATAAATGGGGCGAGCATCTTCACCACGGACAAGAACACCTCATTTAGTGTCTTATTTGCGCTTTTGTCCCCATTGTATGTCCTGTACTTTATGAACTCGAGATAGTTGTCGCAGAAGAACCAGAAAAACTCGTCTATGAGACGTTTTGCGCCTGCATAATTGTACTCATCGAACATCCCCGTAGCCTCCCTTATCGTTGCATGCAGCCTTGCCATGATCCACCTGTCAATAGGATTTGTCGATTCGTTTCGAGCCACATCCGCGTTCATGCTAACGAATCTTGCCACGTTCCATAATTTGTTGACAAGCTTTGCGCCAGTCATCACGTCCTTTTCCTGGAACGACGCATCATCGCCCAATCTTGACAGGCTTGCCCAGTGTCTTAGCGAATCCGCCCCGAATTTCTCTATGACAACCTTTGGTTCTATGACATTACCTGTGGATTTGTGCATCGCCTGCCCCTTGGAGTCCAGCCCGTGCCCGGATATGAGCACATCCTTCCAGGGAAGCTTGCCCGTGTGCAGGTGGCACTTTACAACAGTCGTGAACAGCCAGAACGATATTATATCATGCGCCTGCGGCCTAAGCGACATCGGATATATCCTATCCATATATTTTCTGTCCGTCGCCCAGTTTGCATTTATCAGAGGCGTAAGTGAAGATGTTGCCCATGTGTCAAATATGTCCTCCTCAGGCACGACTTCGGTTCCGCCGCACTTTGGGCACGGCCTCTTTGGCTTATCAACAAGCGGGTTCACCGGCAGATCCTTCTCTTCTGCAATTATCGGCTCATCGCACTTCTTGCAATACCATACCGGGAAGGGTATGCCGTAATATCTCTGCCTCGATATTGACCAGTCCCACTGGAGTCCCTTGACCCAGTTCTCGTACCTTACTGCCATGTGCTCAGGATGCCAATTTAGTTTTCTTCCAAGCTCGAGTAGTTCATCCTTCATGTCCAGATACCTTATGAACCACTGCTTCTTTACCAGGAATTCTATCTCCGTGTTGCAGCGCTCATGCACATTCACATTATGTTCTATCTCCTTCTCTGCAAGAACGTATCCCTTTTCCTTCAGGTCATTTATGATGAATTCCCTTGCCTCCCGTACCTTTTTTCCTTGAAAGTACTCTGGAAGCATTCGGCCGTGCTTATCTATGACTATCCTTAAGTCAAGGTTGTAGGCCTTGTACCACTCGATATCGGTGAGATCGCCAAACGTGCAGCACATCACCACTCCAGTCCCTTTAGCTGGGTCGACCCGGTCATCGTCGATGACCTTCACCTCCTGCCCGAATATCGGCACCTTCACTTTCTTACCTATCAGGTGCCTGTTCTTCTGGTCTTGGGGATTCACTATTATTGCAACGCATGCCGGTATGAGCTCCGGCCTTGTTGTTGCTATTACGATGTCATCCGAGAATCTTATCGTTACAAATTTCGACTTTAGCACCTTGTCCTTGAGCTCCATCTGCGAGAGTGCCGTGCCCTCCTTTGGGCACCAGATGGTCGGGAGCTCCTTCCTATAGGCCCTTCCCATCTTATTTAGCTCAACGAATGAAAGCTGCGATGTCCTTTGCGCCTTCTTACCTATTGTCGTATAAAGCAGGGACCAGTCTACAGATATGCCTATGCTTCTCCAGACCTCCTTATACATCTTCTCGAAATTCTTGGTCTCACTCTCCACAAGCTGTACGAACTTCTCCCTCCCCTCCTTCTCTGCTGTGGTGTTATGTATCTTCTCAACTAGCAGCTCGGTCGGTATCCCGTTGTTGTCAAAACCAAACGGATAGAAAACGTTAAACCCCTTCATCCTCTTGTACCGTGCTACGAAGTCTGCCTGCGAGTAGGAGAAGGCATGGCCCAGATGGATGAGACCCGAGATCGTAGGTGGAGGGGTATCTATCGAATAAACCTCTGCCTTAGAATCCTCATTGAACTTGTAAATATCATTGTCAGACCAGAACTTGGAGATGCGCTCCTCAAGCTCTTTGTGGTCTAATCTATCCTTCATAAGTGCACTATTGAGCATTTATTTATATAAACGTGATACAGATATCAATAATGACAAATATGGAGCAGCTTACTGTGAGGGGGCTCACAAAGGAGTACGAGAAGGGAAAGAGGGCCTTAAAGTCCTTCTCTCTTGCAGTTCCTGCCAAGGGCATATTTGCACTGATAGGGCGCAATGGCGCCGGAAAGACTACTCTTATCCGAATACTCTCTACGCAGCTCTCTCCAACCTCCGGAACAGCGCAGATATCCGGGCTGGACATACTAAAGGACACCGACGCGCTTAGGGAAATAATCGCCTGCGTGCCCCAGGAAGGCCGCGCGGTCGGATGGCTCACTCCAAGGCAGTTCCTATCTTCGTACCTGATGTGGCGCGGATTTACCTCTAAAGAGGCAAATCTTCTGCTCGAGAAGTCGCTTGACGAATTGGGCATAAAGAAATATGCCGATACGCTTAACCGGCTGCTCTCAGGGGGTACAAAGAGGAAGGTCTTGGTGGGCATGGTAATGGCCTCAGGTGCAAAGGTGATATTCTTGGACGAACCGACAACGGGCCTTGATCCGATCTCAAGGGACGAGTTGTGGAGGACGCTTGTCAAGCTAAAGAAGGACCACTTCATATTCCTTACAACACACTATCTGGAAGAGGCCGAAAAGCTAGCGGACAAGATAGGGGTAGTCGAGGACGGAAAATTGATGGCGCTTGGGACCATGGCCGAACTTAGGAGAAAGGTGAAGTATCCTTACAGCGTGAAGATACTCTCGGATCACACCGTAATAAAGCCAAGGCGGGGCGAATTGATAAAGGGTATCGATGGACATTATCAGATAGTCACCACGGAGAAGGAGGCAGGT
>JAJZKF010000054.1 GCA_021804305.1 Microcaldota archaeon
TAAAGCGGGGACATGAACCTTCCGAAGCGCTCTTCACCATCCAGATAATAGTCCTTCATGCAAACATCAAGCATCGTTCACGGTTTGCGCTGTGAGTCTGAAAGCGCCAACGCCTTTTCGAACATGACGCGTTCATCAGCAGTAAAAACCTCTTCCTTTATGAATGTCGCATTCTTAAGTATGAATTTCACTGCGTCAGTCCTATCCTCATTGCCTATCATAGTATTGGCTATGATCAGGCTTATGTCATTGAGCTTTGAATGCTGCCATGCCTCCGTTATCCAATCGCCAAATATGTCGCTATGATACATCAACATCGAAAGCTCATCGAGAAAGAGCAGGAATCGTTTCATCTTCTCAACATTCTCCACGGTCTTGGCTGTAATGTCTCCTGATCTCTCCTTGATGTACCTTGCATAAGTATCCCTTATCTGGCTCTGCTCTGAAAGAAGGTTGTTTATCACAAAGATATCTCGCGCGACCTCCTGCGACCGGTCCGGAAGCGTCACCACATAGCCGTCTATCGACACGCTACCGTCATTTATCCTCGCATGGAGCAGGTCAATGGCCTCCAGTATCAGTTCATCCTTCGCCCTCGTGAGAAGATCCTCGCACACCATCCATGCAGGATCATCCTGTACATTCTCCATGCGTACCTATCCGTATATAAGACTAATAAAACCACCCCATTTCAGCACCATATTGCGTTATCTTTATATATCTGGATAAATTAGTTGTAGTGGATGACGAAAATGGTGATATGATGCAACATACAATTGAAAAAAAGTCGATTCTGGATGAGGTGGTCAAGATCATAACTGATCCAAAGGAGTTCTCCAATCAGGCTCATCTCCTGGAGATAATGGCGGAACTTCCGAACGTGAACCTGCTTGCAGCTCGTGGTGAATCGTCTAGCGTCGCAACAAGAACCTACATCAGGAACCAGTGCGTAAATCCTGACCCTGGGATAGCCAGCAGGGCAAGATACCTATTCGGTGCCCTTATGGCCAGCGTGAATCAGCGGAAGTGACCCCGTCGGCCGCAAGTTGTGTCTTAAGATAACCCCCAAGAGCGGCAAGCTTAATTAGCCTTTGCTGATAAGCATACTCGTTGATGACTCGGGAATGGTATCTATGATAAAAGATATAGACGCTAAGGACTGGGACGCGGAGGTCCTGAAATCGCAAAAGCCCATCGCAGTGGAGTTTTGGCATGAATATTGCATGTGGTCCAGCAAGATGCTTCCGGATCTTATGGCGGTGACTGACGAACTTCCGGAGATAACGTTCGTCAGGATAAATGTAAGGTCTAGTCAAGACAACTATAACATGGCGATGAAGTACGGTATAACAGGGACCCCTACAATAAAAGTGTTTCTGGGAGGCAGGGTCATCGGAGAGATAATAGGCCATAAGGCGAAGCCAGAATTGAAAGCGTTGATCAGCAGCATAGTGGAGAAAGGCGAGGCTGCGGTAGCTAGCAGCTCGCCGATGGGTTGATTGTTTGGCTGACGCTATAGAAGCAAAGGAGCTTACAAAGAAGTTCGGGAACCTCACTGCGGTAAATAAGATAAGCTTCAAGATAAGGGAAGGCGAGATATTCGGGTTGTTGGGCCCGAACGGGGCAGGCAAGACCACTACCCTTTCGATGTTTGCTACGCTTGTGCATCCTACCTCTGGCGAAGCATATGTGGGAGGTCACAGCATAATACATGAGCAGGGTGCGGTGAGAAAATCGATAGGATTCGTGTTTCAGGACCCTAGCTCCGACGATACGCTCTCAGGGAGGGAGAACCTGTATCTTCATGCCCTGCTATATGGGGTTAATCTTACTGATATAAATTCAAAGATAGACTCAGTCTTGTCGCTTGTGGACCTTAAGGATAAGCAGCGGGTTCTTGTAAAGAATTACTCGGGAGGCATGCGAAGACGACTGGAGCTTGCGAGAGGGCTGCTTCACGAGCCGAAGATATTGTTTCTTGACGAGCCGACATTGGGGCTAGACCCGCAGACAAGGGAACACATGTGGGAGTACATAAAGGAGCTTTCGTCGAAGAAAGGCGTTACGATTATAGTGACCACTCACTACATGGAAGAGGCGGAGCAGCTGTGCGACAGGATAGCGATAATCGATCATGGTGAGATAAAGGTATTAGACACTCCAGCCAACCTGCGACGCAATGTCGGTGGCGACATAGTGACATTAAGGTTCAGCGGAAAGCCCAACGTGGCGAAGCTGAAGAAGCTCAAATTCATAAGGAAGACCGAGATAAAAGGGTCTACTGTGAGGCTTACTGTTTATAATTCCGCTGTGCATCTGCAAGACATACTGAAAGCTGCAGGGAAGGTAGAAGCGGTAGAGTCAAGGTCGCCTACGATGAACGATGTCTTCCTGCATTACACCGGCAAAGAGATAAGGGAGAGCGGGGATGAAGCGGAGGGCGGGGCGATGGAACGCATAATGCACTATCGTGCAAACTCCCACAGGTGAAAACATGAGCGAAGCTTCTGGAATATACGCGCTATGGTACAGGGAATTCAAGGTATTCACCAGGGAGAGGTCGCGAGTGGTATCATCGCTAATCACGCCACTGATGTGGCTGGTGATATTCGGTACTGGGCTGGGCTCAATACTGAACGGGGCTGCCGTCGGTGGAGACTACCAGACATTCATATATCCTGGCATAATCGCTATGACTGTGCTATTCAGTTCACTGTTCTTCGGGGTCTACATAGTGTGGGACAAGAAGATAGACTTCCTCAAAGAGGTGCTCGTAGCACCTATAAGCAGGACATCGATATTCTTCGGCAAAGTACTTGGCGGGACTACAGACGGCATGATACAGGTAGTCATATTGATGGTACTGGGAACGTTCTTCGGCATACATTACACTATCCTGTCATTCATGGCCACGCTGGTCTTCGCATTTATACTGATTATTGGGATAGTCAGCATAGGACTTACCATAGGCTCCTATATGAGCAGTCCGGAAGGTTTCAGCCTTATAGGTGGTTTCGTCATATTCCCGCTGTTTTTCCTCAGCGGAGCGCTATTCCCGCTGAAAAGCCTTCCCGCATGGCTGTACACATTCGTTTCGATAAATCCGGTCACTTATGCTGTGGACGGGCTACGCGGTATAATCATAGGTATACACCAGTTCAGCATCATGTACGACCTTTCGATAATACTCCTGTTCGCATTCATAATGATCGTGATAGGGACGTACTCCTTCAAGAGGATGAAGCTCTGACTATCCAAAGGACACCGATAAGATTTTTAGCCTGTGCAATACATCCTTATTGGATTGAATGCTTCCGGAATGGCTTACAATAAGACCTGCTTCAACTGCAAAATACGCGGACGTGAAGTCCGAAATAAGCGGATTAGGGCTGCACACCGTCTGTGCAGAGGCGCACTGCCCTAACATAACCGAATGTTGGAGCGGAGGTACAGCTACCTTCATGGTGTTGGGCGAGAAATGCACGAGAGGATGCAGGTTCTGCACGGTGCCGAAAAGCGCGATGGGCGCCAATATAGATTCCATGGAACCCGAAAAGCTCGGCAGGATAATAAGCAAATGGAAGCTCGATTACGTAGTGATAACATCGGTCTGCAGGGATGATCTGCCTGACCAGGGGTCCGGGCATTTTGCCAGATGCGTGGAGGAGATAAAGCGCTCAAGCCCCAGCACGACAATAGAGGTCCTAATACCTGATTTCCGTGGCGATACGGAGTGTCTGGAACGGATAGTCAAGTCAGGACCTGACGTGGTAGGCCACAATGTGGAAACCGTAGAGCGCCTTACGCCTTTGATGAGGGACCGGAGGGCTTCCTACGAACTATCACTCGGCGTATTGAAGAAGATAAAGGAGCTTGACAACACGAGATACACGAAATCTGCGCTCATGCTGGGGGTAGGGGAGACGGAAGACGAGGTGCTAAAGACGCTCAAAGACCTAAGATCGGTAGGCACCGACTTTATAGCGATGGGGCAGTATCTGAGACCGAGCAGCAGGCACATCGAGGTGAAGGAATACGTCAGACCGGAGAAATTTGACAGGCTCAGGGATTCCGCCATGAAGGAAGGATTCCTATACGCCGCCTCGGGCCCCTTCGTAAGGAGCTCGTACAAGGCAGGTGAATTCTTCATAAAAGCCATGGTCAAAAAACGCGCAGCAGAAGGAAAAGCACAGCCGTAGTCATCTGCTGAAGTTCCACTCATCCGAACGGTAGACGCTTTGTGCCAGGGCCTCAGCTGAGCTTCTTTCCCCCACGCTTAATCCCTCCTTGGCATACTCCTTACCTTCTACGAATCCGTCCAGCAGCGCATTATAAAGCGCATCTATCGGCACATCAGCAAATGAGCGAACCTTTGTCACCCTCTCCTCCGCGCTCTTTATCATCTTGTCTGAAATCTTTTCCTTGCTCACGTTCAGCACGCTGAACATGGTTTTGAGATCCAGGTCGTAGAGCACCGTTCCATGCTGTAGTAGA
>JAJZKF010000055.1 GCA_021804305.1 Microcaldota archaeon
GTGTTGGAGTCGTTTTCCAACATACTGGTCGCAGAAGAAAATACAATGCGAAAGTCTTTGATTCATGCGAAGTTTTATAATAACGGAACTCCATGATTTATTGTAGAACTTTTAGGCAGTGCTATAAAAACCAACGCAGGTTCATCGGTGATTTGATGGCTGACAACAGCAACGAGCAGATTGTGACCATGTCGCAGACCGAGAGGGAGCAGGCCATCAACCCGCAGGAAATCCAACCGCAGGAACGGCAGGGCAGCTCAAAGGTAGTCCAGATATCTGCGGTTCTCACTGCAGTAATAATAATGGTTTTTGTTTTCCTGATGTACAGGCAGAGCTCTGGAGTGTCGGTCAATCCGAGCTGCGGTCCAGGCCTCTCGTGCATGAGCAGAGCTGAGGCGATCGCATTGCTTGGAGCAGGCGGGATATACAACTCCTCATCTACGACAAACCCGCAGGTGCTCGACCAGCAGGTGCTGAACAACTCAGGCCTTCCAGGCGCGACATCCCAGAACTACACCGAGTTTTGGTTCTCCGGCTACAGGCTGGGGAACTCCAGCATAATCGAGTATGTGCTAAAGACTTCGAAAGCCGAACAGGCGTATGCAGCAGAGACGAATCGACCGCAGAACCCGTTCCACATGGGCAACTTCACCGCCAATGGCACAACCTATTCCTCAAATGCAGGCGCAACTTACGGCAGCATGGTTTACGCTGTCCTTTCAAACCGCAACGACACGAACGGAGAGACACTGATAAACATAGTCGGCTACAAGAACAGCGAGTTCGCGGCAATCGTAGCAGTTGGAAAATCGCTCTCAGTCCAGAGCCTTGTCAATACGCTTGCCGTGGATATGCCATGAGAGATGCTCCGATTCTGCCACGGCATTACGTTTATAAGGATATAGGTCTTATCTAATAAACGTGGTTACATGTATCATAAGAATACAAGCATGAAAGGAGTGTTTCCATTGATTGGAATCATTGGAATAATAATCGCGCTTGTTGTGGTGGTAGGGGCTGCGGTGGTATTGACATCGCATCCGTCGACTCAGAACAATACGAGCACGGTTAGCAGTGCAGGCGGCAGCACGGTCGCCACTACAAGCATAGGCAGCAGTTCATCAGGTTCAGGCCCGAACAGCGGCACAGGCGGAGGGCCAGGGCAGTGGTATATGAGCAGGAGTGAGATATCAGCGTTGACCGCATCCGGCGGCAATTACAGCACTCTCGCGCTGACGAGTGCCAACGCGTCCTTTAGGTACTACATGAGCCTCTACTCCAAAAACTCGTCCTTCTTCTACAACAATGTGACGGGACTGTATTGGATGTCATACGATCTAGCTAACGTAAACGCTTCAATAATAGAGGTAATATGGCAGTCGCCAAAAGCTCAGGAGCTTTTCTCGAAGTTAACTGCCAACCAGACGTCGAGCTACAATGTCACGAACGTCACATCCGGCGGCTTGACCTACGACTACTCTGAGCTCAACCTAACAAGCTCTGGATACAGCGCAAAGGAGAGTGTGCTAATAGGCTGGAAGAACCAGGGATTCGTAGAGATTATTGCGATAGGTGCAGTGCTCCCGCAGGCCCAGCTCGCGTCGACAGTAGCAGGAGATATACCGTAACCGGTATATCCTTTTTTTATTTTCTTTTCCTTTCTTTTCCTTTTCTATCTTGGCGCCAGAATGCGCAACAGAATCTTTTATAGCTGCATAGCTTCTATGCGGTGTTTTATATAGACATAGAATTGTTCAAACTGCGTATGAACTCAGCTGGCCCAATTGGCTTCCGCCTGCTAAATATCAATAAAGGGATTCCAAAGAATATGATGGTCCAAGCGCCTGCCCTTATGGCGCTGGAGCGCGGCAGGGGAATTCTTCTGGCAAAGTTCAAATGACCAAAATTCTCCTATATCTTCTCATTCTAATTTTTCCTTTTCAGGAATTCCTCCATCAGCACAGTGGCGTACGATCCCGAAGGAAGCGAGAACTGTATCCCAATCTCATTCTCCCTGGTCTCGTAGGAAAAGTTGACATAAGGGGCGAACAGCACCTTGTACGCTCCCTTGCAGTTGAGCTCTGGCATGCTCTTTACCTTGAACTGCTCCTGCGTTATGCCGAGCCCGTTAATGACCTCTTTCTCCACCTCGTTGATTTCGTTGTCGTAGCCAACTATGTTCCCGACTATGAAGAGCTTTCCCTCGTCTTTGCCAGCGTCTTTCACGCTCACTATCTTGTCCGTAATCGGGAAGCCGAACCTGTCTGCCCTGCAAACCTTGTCGAATGGTTGCGGCGCGGTGAGGCCGTCTCTTATCCTATTCTCAATAACAGTGTTGAATATGTACGAGTCGACGGAATGCACGAACATAAGCGAGAGCGTTCTTGGGAGCCTTCTTATCGCGCCTGCGAAATCAGAAGGTATCATGGAAAGATGGTCAAGAAGCTGCCTCTCGTACCTGAGATATTTGGGGAAGTATTCCAGTGCGCCCCTGAAGTCTTCGGTCTCCCTGAGCTTGTTCCTTGCTGAAATAGCATCCTCGTTCCTCTCGTTAGTCGTGTCTGTCAGGAAGCGCATCGCAGCGCTCTTGAAATCGCCTTTTATTATGTCGACGCCTATCTCGACATTGTTGTTGCGGTAGCCGAACCTCTGCTCTCCGAAATAGTTTGGGAAGATGCCACCGAGCTCAGCGTTTATCCTCTCTATGTTCTCCGGCCTTTTCACATCCTTTACAAGGATGGTGAATCTGTTGCCGAGAAGTTCCCCCATCTTTATCCCTTCGTTCGCCCGCCACGCCCCGTTTATCCTCAGGTCCTTGAGTCTCACGTCGCCGAGCTGCTCAGGTGTGACTCCATATATGCTGCACAGCTGGGTCGATACAGAGGTCCTGTCCTTTGTCCCTGCGAATCCGACCGACTTTATGCCCCGCCTCTGCCACGCAGCTATCCTCTTAAGCGCCTGGATGGTGTTCCAGTTCGACTTCTGCATGACGAATACAGTAAACCGCCCTCCCCCGTCTACCTGCATCCCGAGGTCCTTTGCCGAATACTGCTGGCCGGCCTCCAGTACAGTGCCATTCTCGGTTATCTCCTCGACAACAAAGTCCTCCGCAGCCTGCTTTATCGCACCGCCTATCCCTTCGCTTTTAGAAAGAGCCAACATCAAATCCACTCGTTGTAATTTTATAGGGAAGGTTTTTATATTAGGGGCTTCATTGATACTCCGCCTTCCAAGGAAGAAGATTGGATTAGCATGAAAGCTGAAAAGGGAATGGAAACGAAAGCAGCAAGCCGCACTGATGAGTGCGTGTTTGACGGGACTCCGCTCAGGGACTGGAGCGAGCGGAGCAACGATCTATACATACGCTCCACCGCGCTCTGCAGGAAATGCTGCGCAATATATGTGTCAAACCTCAATACCGTCAGCCAGGAGATTACCAACTATGTTCGAAAGGTTGGGGCGAGGGAGTGGAAATGCATCGACTGCAACCTGGAGCTCCAGAAGGTTACGCTCCAGCAGGAGGCGAGGCTGATATTCGGTCTCATAAGGCTGGTGCCAGCTACGCAGACCGAGATAATGGAGTGTCCAGGCTGCGGCACACAGTCTACTGACAGGATAGAGCCGCTGCTGATGCTTAGGTAAAGCAAATGATAGGTTCCTGCAATAACTATAAATATCTGCAGGAATCCAAGGTTAGAACCAGAGGGTCTTCTTATGGCTGCTACAAAGAGTCCTGAGAACAAGACAGGCGTACTGAGCATTCTTGCTCCGGAAGGGCTGAGAAACTACGAATCGCTCCTACTAAGCGGGCCAGCAAATGCCCTGGTGTTCTCCAGGAAGGACAAAGTCCTTTTGGAAAACAGGGACGGGCTGTTTTCCCTCTCACTTTCTGCAGACGGGGCTTTCATCTTGCAGCATGGCAAGGAACGCCTGCTGTGCACTATCAGCGACATCAGCGTTCATCCTTACGAGTTCTTTGAGCATGTGACAACCCATGCACCCGACAGGAGGGCGCAGAAATTCGGGTTGGCATATCTGGTTACGCTTTTTGGGAATAAGTTGGAGAAAAAGGCGGGTCAGCTGAAGGGCATAGACGCTTCCGATCCTGATATGATCAATCTAAAGCAAGAGATCGAGTGGCTGCGCCGGCTGACTCGGGCTATTCTCGCCCAAAACTCCTTCCTCAGAAGCACGAGTGAAGCGGATTTGGCGAGGAGTGCAATAGTGAAGTTTGCCAGGAGGGCAGAGCTGGAATGCATTTCAACAATCATGAGAGAAGAGCCGCACGAATAAGAGCGGTTTAATTGCGAGCGCGGCCACTTTTAAATTTTTTATATAAATGGCTGTACCTCTTCGGCGTTTCAAAGTTCAGGATCTTGTTTTTTGTCAGATATTCCCTAACAAGCTCGTATATGACCATGTGCCCCGCAGGGCTGAAATGTGCGCCGTCTGCAGAAAGTGAGAGGGAAAAC
>JAJZKF010000056.1 GCA_021804305.1 Microcaldota archaeon
TCGCAAGCTGCCACCTGTTTGAATACTCCAGTCTCCTTCCATCCTATTACGGAATTTCCGATTCTCTGTACTGTGTTCATCAAGGCGTTCTTCTCATCGTCACTGAACGAGGCATCATCCCTAATCGGGGAGAATACGAGCGGCGCCTCCATCATCGACCGGATTAGCGGTACGCTCGCCTTCTCCATGGCGTTCAATACTACATAGCTCCAGTTCGACATCTCGGCCATTGCTGCATCATAATTCTCCTTTGCGGAATCCCGCACCCCCTGCCTCTCGATCCTTATGGAGAAAGTCCTCATCCTACCAGCCCGATAACCGATGAGCCCAATCCACTATAAATAACTTGGCGTTGCGCCTTTCCCGTATCCGGAACAAGGGAAAATTATAGCATCCGAAAACCCCAGCCGATACGACAGCCGGACTAACGGCCGCGCTAAAGGCAGAGGGACCCGAGTCGCTAGGAACCCAAACCAAAAGATCCTCCACACTACAGGAGCGCAGAGAGATGAGGAGAATAGCCCGCGCAAAGCAGCGAGTTCCATACTAGAACCAGGAAAATGACCTAATCAGACTGCAGCAAACAGCACCGGCGATATCAGATAAGCGACCAACGCTATGAACATCGCCAACAAACTAAGGTTCCTTGAAGCCATGAAGAAACTCCTGCTGCTCCTGGTCACGTATCCTATCGCGACATATGCGAGCACCACGTCGGCAACCGCTATGGGTGCCAGATAATACAGGTTTCCTGCAAACGGCGCGATGTAAAAGAAGAGAAAGAGGCTTATCGCAATCGCTTCGAAATACATTATCAGCGCCACAGATGCGGTAACCTTCTTCCCCATATGGTAGACCAGGTTCTTCGTCCTCCTGACTTTTGAGTCTCCGGAGTAGTCCCTTACCATGCCATGCATCTCCCTCGCGAACCCGCTGAGGAAGATTATGAACGAGATGAGTACTATTTTGATGCTCAGCGTCCCGGAAACGACATAATCCCCGAATACGAACGGGATTACCATCGTAAGTGCGATATAAGCATTGCCGAGGATCGGCGTATCCTTGAGCCTGTAGCTGTACAGGAAAGCTAGCACGCTGAAAACCAGCGCTATCGCGAACGCATACACGTTTATCAGCGCACTGGCCGCCATGCCTATCAGGAACGTCGATATGGCGACCAGAAGAGCCTCGCTCCTGTATAGGGACCTGTTGACCAACGGCCTGTCCACCCTATTGTTCGCGCGATCGGTCTCCAGATCGAAGTAATCGTTTATCGCGAAGGAAGCCATGCTGATGAAGAATGGGGTAATGAGACTAAGCAGGAATATAGGGAGGGAAGGTATGCCAAGTACGATCAACTCCGCAGCTATCACCGCGACAACGAGCATGATAGAGTGCTCTATCCTGGTGAGCTTCAACACCGCTACGAGCTTATTCATGATGAGTATTCTACGGGAAACAATAAAGAATATACAGTTCAATATAAAGCCTGTGCCGGGGTGGCAGAAACTGGTATTGCGCCGGTCTTGAATTTCCAAAATCTCAAGAGCTGATTTGTGATGCGAACAGGCGAACCGGTGCCCTTACGGGCTTTAGGGTTCAAATCCCTACCCCGGCGTTTTCTTGGCTAACGGGGTCGAACCGCGCCGATGCCCCATCCGTCGGGTTTGTGTGTAAACAGTGTTTTGGGCATAAAATCCAAAATCGCCATTCTTGCATATTTTGATGGCAGACATACACGCCATATATGCAGCCCTAGCTTGTCGAGCATAGCGTTTCATTTCAGGAACTTGTAGATGTAGACATAATGGTCATCCGGCGCATACAGGTTCCTTAGCTCTCCGGCTTCTTCGAAGCCGTACTTCTCCCATATCCTAAGCACCGGTTTGTTGTCCTTGACATCAACAAATCCCTTTATGATTTTCTGGTTTCTCTCTTTTGCGTATTTAAAAGCAAATTTGAGAAGTTTATCAGCTATGCCCTGCCTTCTGTAGTCAGAGTGGACTATGATGAAATCAACAAGACAGGCATATGTGCCGTAATCAAGGCTCATCCCGGCTACTACTTTCCCATCAAGTTCAGCTACGTATCCATCAAAACGCTCAAAGGCATGCATGTTGCCAGGCAGCCACTTCTTGCCCCATACGTTCAATATCAGATCCTGCGCCGCTCTCCTGTCGCTCGCCCTGTACTTTCGTATGTATACCCTGTTAGTTGCCTTTGCCATGCTCTACCATCACAGGCAAGATGTAAATACATATATAAATTCAGTCTTTTCGACCTATGTATACGCGAAGTCCCCATTACGAAAGCAATAAACATGTGGATAAGCGCATGGTTATCGTGATCATATGGACAGTAACAGATTCTACACGAAGGAGGAGTTTACCACAATGACCAAATCGGCATTGTCTTCCGAAAAGGGGTACGAAACGCGCTTCGAAGAGCCAAGGAGAGCGGTGTACTGGTTGAATCAACAGAGGAAAAGGTAAAGAGGAATGTAGTCAATGGCAACGTTCTTGAAGCGTCGAACATATACCTTGAATCTGGAAACCCTGAGGAAGCGATCAGGCTTCTGGCATCAAAAGAATATTTCCCTAGAGCGGCTCAGATTGCCATAAATATCGGAGATACCGATCTGGCAAGAGTTCAGATACAGAATTGTGAGAGGAAAGGATTTTTCCACGAGGCTACCACGCTCTGGATTCCATCGACCATAGGAGCGCAGTAAAGTGTGCTGAAAGGGCCGAAGAAGCGGCTACACGTACGAACGACCCTGATTTAATAGCGGAGGCCGCATTATCATAGTGGGAACTCGGATACGCTCATAAAGTCATCGAACTGACCGGACGACTGGATAAAATGCTGCGGGAGAAAGACCCAGAGGCCATAGACTCACTTGACCTTACATCTGTGAGAAACTTGTGGGAAATGTTTGGTAAACCGGAAAGAGCGGCCGAGCTTAATGAACATATAGGGGATATGGTAAACTTGTCCATTGCTGCTGAAGAATGGATCAAGATAGGTAACAGGAAGAGGGCGATTAAATGCGTAAAAGCCATCGAATCTTTAGCCGGCAAGGGCAGTTACAATGATAAAAGATACGGATTTGACTCCGCTGCGGAATCCTGGGTTAAGCTCGGGTTTCCCGATCGCGCATCACGATGCGCTAGGAGCCTAGAAGAGATAGGTGAACTCTACCAAGCCGCCAAGATATACGAAAGCATAGGCAGGCATACAAAAGCCCAAGAGCTAAATTGGATGATATCCTTCGCAGATAAACCGACAACAATGCCGGAGCAGACGGCCAGGGGTGGGCCTGCAGTCTCTAAACGCTGTCAGAGGCCATGCCATTGCCGGGATAGGGTCGCATAGTCGCCATCATAGTAAAATAGAGACCAATAAGGCTCCAACAACCCCTCCTGCAAGGCTGCATAAGAAGTTCGAGAGATGCTTGTTGCCGATCCCTTTCTCCTCGAAGTGGCCCAAGAACGAGTCCACTATCGTGCCTACTATCCCTCCAACCAGTACTATCGCAACGAGCTCAACTTCATGCGTTGGCGAAAGGCCAGGCACAGCCAAGAAAGTCACCGCTATGAGCGCAGCGCCTATGGTCCCAGCGCCAAGTCCTAGTGCGGTGATACCTCCGGACTCGCCCTTTTTCACCTCCTTGAAGGTCACTATCGATGTAGGAGTGCCGTCAAGGACCCCTATCTCGCTGCTGAACTTATCCGAGGCCACTGCCGCTACGGAAGACAGGAAAGCCGCAACAGTCACCAGGTAAACGGCTGGATCCTGCCCGTAGACGGAAAAGTAATAGAAAACGACCACGAATATCAGTGGTCCAAGGCCATTGCCGAGGACGTTCCTCACCCCTCTAGCCTTCTGGTACAGGTTGGCGCGTTTCTTGTACCTGCTGCCCAATCTGGTGACTATGGCCGATATGGCAAGGAAGTATATCATGGCCACAACGAAGAACCATCCCATGAATTGCGTCCCTCCAAGGAGCAGCATGGCTACCCCTATGACAATCGCCAGTCCGACACCACGAAAATCAAGCGTAAGGAGCTCCAAAGACACACCAAATTCTTTCCAAACATATGAAATAATTCCGCTATTAACGAGGATTTATAAACTTATATGTTGATACTAAATCAACGGGTTCTCTACTGTAGGAAGGTCGTGAAAAAAACTGGTCGCCTTGCCAGCGTGGTACCAATTCACGCTGGCACTTATCCTATTTACAAACGCTCATAGCAGAGCATTTCGCATAAACCGGTGCCAGCGACTTCATGCCAACCTAATAGATTGCAGAAAGAGATTCCATTCTAAACTGTGACATCCTTCCA
>JAJZKF010000057.1 GCA_021804305.1 Microcaldota archaeon
GCACTTGCATAAACCACGCTGCATAACCTGTAGTTTCTGAACCCCAGCCTTCTGAGCTCTCTTCCAACCGCCGCCTTACTAACTGTGCTGCATAAGGGCAGAATCCCCACACCTGTCATTGCATACTTCGCATAATGCATAAAGCTTTCGAGCCTTGGCTTGTACATCTTCCTTCTCCTGAATTTGTAGTATGACTCCTTCTGCCATGGAAACACTCTTGACAAAGTCTTTGCAAATTCTGTGGTGGGGAAAGCTACGACCTCCACCTCATCCGGAGTTATCCCAGCATGGCCCAGCGCAGCTTTTATCGAGTTGTTCGGGAATGCGACCTCAAGCTTTCTCTTCGTGAACCTCTCCTCGTTAGCAGCGAAGACTACCTTATCGTCTTCTAGGAGCGCCGCGCCTGAATCATGGCCGTCCCAAATGCCTAAGATGTACATGCTAATCAGTGTGTGTCCTGCCTTCGGTTATTACGATAGTAAAATTACGCTGCATACAAGTATAAAAGCATTTTCATCTACATACTCAGAATAAATCATAAGCTTGTGGGGATATAGCGTGGTTTATGCAAGTGCAAAAGGTCTGCAAAATGTGCGTGTCCAGAATCTGGCTTCAATGGTGCGCGTGCTAGGCGATCATGTAGACGACAATGGGTACATGTCAGCGTCTTCCCAGAAACTTCCCAATCCCTATCGTCCCTACTATCCCTGCTGGTATCGCGATCTTTCTAATGTGCTCATGTCGCTTACCGACATATACTCCTTCGGAAAGCGGCACTATCCCAAGTTTATGTCTGCGGAGATAGGCGAAGCTCGCGTGCTTTCTTCCAAACTGCTGGGATTTTCATGGGGTTCTGTAGCCCAACATCTAGATCGGATACGAGCAGGGGTCAACACTCCTCTTGAAGACGCTGCAGCGTTCCGTTCCCTTGCATGCCACATAGGCGCAAGGGTCGGGCCTAACGGCGCCCTTCTTGAGATGCAGCGCGATGATCTAACCATCACGGATACCGACAATGGGAAAAATCAGGGCCTGCGCCAATACGACACACTACCTCTCCTGTTCCTATCTGCAGAAAGATACATTGCCGCATTTGGCATTGGCGAAGCAGACGCAGCAGTCAGGGTCATATCCAAGAACGCAGGCCTCTTCCTTGACTACCTTGCAAAAATATACAAAACAGAGTGCTTCAACGTATGGGAAATGGATGGCCACATGGTGCATTCATACGATGTAGCTGCGATACACCGTGGTATACGCAGCCTCCAGCGCATCTCAAGAGCCGCCGGCGTGCAGATTGACGAGGAGAAAGCGGAGCGAACTCTGGCAGATATCGACGATTTCCTCAGACTGCACTTCATACGCAATGGCATCTTGTACAAAGCCAAGAACGTGTTCGGTAAGGATGGTGGTTTTGAAACGGACCCCGTTCCCGCAGTAGACGCTGCCGCAATACTTGTGTTCAATTATTTCACACCACCTTGCATAACAAAAGACGTGGAGATGCGCACAATGCGTGAGATAGAGGAAAAGCTTGTCGGAGAGTATAACTTCTACCCAGTAAGATACAATATGCATCCTGATCATGTGGACAGATATTTCTACGGCGGAAGATGGGCACTGCTTGGGCACGAGCAGGCAGTCTGGTATCTTAAAAACGGCATGGCGGAAAAAGCCGAGAGAATACTCCAATACACGGAGAACAAATATTTCTTCAACGGCTCCAGACTATTGCCTGAGCAGGAATTCGTAGATCCAGCAAGTCCCGGCAGTGATCCGGAAGGATACTATGCCCGTAACGGCAACAGGATGATCCCTGACCTCGCATGGTCTGAAGCTTCTTATGCAAATGCAGCTATAGCCAGCCTGGAGGGGGCTGCACGCGGCAATTCCATGGGGGTGGCTTTATCCGCATTGGCGCATCTGCTTAGGCCTGCCGCTTCGATTCGCAGCAGCCTGCGCCCATCGACAACACAGACTTCATCCATCGTGTAATAATCAAAACAGGATTAAGGTTCTCTGTTCAATAAGGTTGTATCTCCCCTCCTTTCATTGTTTGAACAGTTAGTATCAGGGCATTCGGGGTGACATTCTTAAAGATATCCGAATACGCAAAGATGCACGAGGGGCATATTGATAGACGAAGACATTTGAGTCTAGTCAAACACAGGACGACCCACCGGAACATATCCTTATCGAGTCTGAAGAGTAGTTCCTAGCGCAATAGACACTTCAAAAGATTTATATACTATGTCTGCGAAGTAATTAGCAAATAGTGATTCAAGTGGCCACATTGTCGACTCCGCAGACCCAAGCAGGCGTTCTCAGCTTCTACGACGCACCAGAGCGCGGGCCAATGTTAAATCCCAAGCTGCTGCTCATAGTGGTATTCGTGGCCACCCTTGTCGTAGTTGTGCTGAATCACTTTGTGACAAAGAGCATATCCTGACTTTCAGTACTTTCTTTTCCATGCAGGACTCTCCAGTGCTGTTCATATCATGCAAGCGAGAAAAGATCCCTTTTCTTCTCTCTCACTTCCCCGCTTTCTGCCAAGAGGGAAAGACAAGCCTTCGCTGCATCGTCACTGATTCCCATCTCAGAGGCAAGGTCCTGCACTCTTCTGTCTCCACTCCTCAAAGTCTTGATTATCCCGCTCAGGTTCCTGTTGAAGAACTCCCTTGCAACAATATAAAATTTCTTATTGAACGCTCTTGTCCCTATCACTATGCCGCGCCTCACGCTCTCCTCGAGAGCTAGGGAAAGCCGTGCAGCCTCCGCTTCGGTAAGAAGAACCACGAAACCATTCTCCTCAAGCGCCTTTATTTCCTCGTCATTCTCCGCTCCGGAACTTACCAATATCCTATATCTTTGTCTCTGCTGCCCCTGCTGCTGCGGCCTTTCCTTTTTCCGCATCAGGAACCTGTCGTAGATGCCTCTTGATATGCCGTAAAGCTCTTTGTTCTCTTTCCCGTTCCAGAACAATGTGACCATGCGTGAGTCCTCCAGCTTCTTCAATATTTCCTTCTCTCGCCCGGTAAGCAGCGCCGATACGGTTGCCCTGTCTCTTTTTCCATAGCGAACCGTATCAAGTTTCTTGAGGACAGCGATCTCCTCTTGCGAAGGCTCAGCGCCTTGCTGGGGCATGCCGCTTGTGTGCTGTTGTTCCTCCTTCCTTGGAACAATCGCGGCCCCTCCTACCGCAGACGCAGAATCAGCATCTTTCTTCGTGAATAGGAAAGCGTCCTCGCTAAACTTCTTGAAGTACACTTCATCGCCCTCGGTTATCCCTATCTTCTCAGCCACCTCCTGAGGTACGTAAACTGCAAGCTTGTTATTGACTTTGTAAATCTTCATCACTATCCCAAACCACTGTTTATTAAAAGCATTCTCAGTAGTAAGACTATATGGGGAATCAAGATTTAAATGTATCTATAGGCGGAAAACATGCGAAAAGAATCGCATGCACAAGGAGCAGCGACCTTCTGAAGGCAATGCGCAAGCGTAACCCTCTTTCGGACAAAAGGGAGAACGGAACAGTTGTACTGATAGGCGGCAGCAATGAGTACCACGGGGCCCCTCTTCTTGCCGCCAACGCTGCGAATGACCTACTCGCATCGCTGCGCATAGGTGCGGGATACGCAGAACTCATACTGCCGCGCAGCATACTAGCGCCGGCAAGAAGTGCGTCTCCGAATTTGGTTGTCAAGCCTGCAGGCAAAGATTTCATACCGAAGTCAGCAGTTCCGTTCATTGCCCAAGAGATAGCGAGGGCGGACGCTGTGATAATAGGTCCGGGAATGGGAAGGAGGAGGAGTACATCCGAAGCGGCAGGCCTTGTGATTAAAAAGTGCATAGAACTTGGGAAGAAGGCCGTTATAGACGCTGACGCGATATACGCGGCGGCATCGGCAAGGAAGCTTTATCCTGATTGCATATTCACTCCACATGACCATGAATTCAAGGCACTTTCAGGAATTTCACTGCCTAAGGATGATCTTGAGGTCAGAGCCAATGCTGCGTTAGAGACGGCCCAAAAGTTCGGAGCTGTAATCGTACTCAAAGGTCACCATACCCTGATAACAGACGGGACTAGGATAAAGCTGAATAGGTCAAGATCCGCTGTGCTTGCAACTATGGGAACTGGGGATGTGCTGTCGGGCATTCTCGGAGGATTCCTTGCGATAGGCTCCCTTGCTTTCTCTGCTGCCATCGCAGGGGTTTATCTGCATTCTAAGATAGGGGATATGCTGTACAGAAGAATGGGGAACCATATCATTGCAAGCGACATCGTGGATAGCATACCTACTGCACTGCGCAGGCTCT
>JAJZKF010000058.1 GCA_021804305.1 Microcaldota archaeon
GACGTCTTGTACCTCGACGGGATCGAGTGCCTTGGGATGCCATATAGTGAGAGGCGGAAGCTGCTGGAAGGGATAATAAATGGCGGGCGTGTCGTTGAAGCTGCGGATAGGATAATAGCCTCTTCTCCGAGGGAGCTTGATTCGTATTTTGAGCGCAATATAGAGATGGGCCTCGAGGGAATAGTCGCAAAGGGCCTGGATTCAGTGTATGTTGCGGGGGCGAGGAGGTTCAGCTGGATAAAGCTGAAGAGAAGCTACAAGGGAGAGCTCTCGGATACGGTTGATCTGGTTATAATAGGTTACTACAGGGGAAAAGGCTCACGGACGGAATTTGGGCTGGGGGGTCTGCTGTGCGCTGTTTATAACGAATCCACGGATCTCTTTGAGAGCATAACGAAGATAGGCACGGGATTTACGGAGCACCAGATGGAGGAGTTATGGAAGAGATGCAAGGAGATATCCAGGAAGGCGAAGCCTGCAAGGGTTCTCTCGCAGCTGGAGCCGGATTTCTGGGTTGAGCCGAGGTATGTGATAGAGGTAAGGGCAGATGAGATAACCAGGTCGCCGACGCATATGTGCGGAAGGGAGAGCGGCTCGGAAGAAGGATATGCGCTCAGGTTCCCAAGGATAGTGAGCGATGGCGTACGGGAAGACAAGAGCGCAGAAGATGCAACTACAACCTCTGAGATAATCTCAATGTATTCCGAGCAGAAGAGAACAAAGGTAAAGGATTAGATATTTTAATAAATAAATTTTATTTTAGTATATAGTATCCCGGTGTGCGGTTTTCTACAAAAGATATTTAAATATATATTTAAGATTACTTACTAAGAGGCGATCAGGATGGTAGACTTTACAAGCGATTTGTTAGGAGGCAAGGGTTCGGGGGCTGACGCAGTCAGCGATTCCACGCAGATAAAAATAGTTACTGTTGGAGTTGGTGGTGGCGGAAACAACACGGTAAACAGGCTGCTCAAGGTTGGCGTTAAGGGAACGGATCTTGTTGCGGTGAACACCGATGCCCAGCACTTCAAGATAATAGACGAGAGGATAAAAAAGATACTCATAGGAAAGAACATGACCAGGGGTCTTGGAGCCGGAGGAGATCCGGAGATAGGAGCCAAGGCTGCAGAGCTTGACAGGCAGCTCCTTGAAGAGACTTTCTATGGGGCTCAGCTCGTTTTCCTGTGCGCAGGAATGGGAGGAGGAACAGGAACTGGGGCAATGCCAGTAGTAGCCCAGATAGCAAAGGAGCAGGGCGCGATAGTAGTCTCAATGGTAACATACCCATTCGATTTGGAGAGGGTAAGGAAGACCAAGGCTTCAGAGGGTATACAGAGATTGAGAAAGTACAGCGACAGCGTTATCATACTGGACAACAACAGGCTTGTGAAGCTTGTGCCTAACCTGCCGATGAACGAGGCTTTTGCCGTAGCAGACGACATACTCGCCAAGGCAATAGGAGGACTCGTATGGACAATTACCCAGCCTAGCCTGATAAACATAGACTTTGCTGACGTAAGATCCATAATGGGAAGCGGCGATGTAGGATTCATCTCCGTAGGCACGGGCAAGGGTAATGACAGAGTAGCTTCTGCCGCAGAGGCAGTGGTGAAGAACAAGCTGCTTGACGTTGACTTTGAGAACGCAAAAGGCGCGTTGATACACATATCAGGCGCATCAGACCTGACACTTGGAGATGCAATAAAGGCTGGAGAGCAGATAACCGAGAGGATGGATCCTAAGGCCAACATAAAGTGGGGCGCGAGGATAATACCGGGATTCGAGGGCCAGCTTGAGATAGTTGCGATAGTGACAGGAGTACGCGGCTCAAGCATAGCTGGCAAGTTCGACGAGATGGCGACAAGGAAGGCTAGATACGACGGAATAGATTACATATAAAGGTGGTATCGATGCCTGAACAGGTCGACTACGACTCGATGGTAGCCAGAATTGCGGTTGTTGGAGTAGGTGGGCAAGGCAGCAACCTTGTCAACAGACTCTACAGCAACGGCATGAAGAGCGCAGATACTATAGCCCTTAATACGGATCATGCACATCTCAACATGATAAAGGCGCAGAAGAAGCTATTGATAGGCAGGGAGATAACCAGCGGCTATGGAGCTGGCGGTTTCCCAGAGGTAGCTGCAAAGTGCGCTGATGCAAGCAGGAGGGAGATAGAGAAGCTCCTTGAGGGCTACGACCTTGTTTTCATAGCCGCGGGAATGGGAGGAGGAACAGGAACTGGAGCTGCTCCCGTAGTTGCACAGGTAGCTCGCGAACAGGGCGCAACCGTAATAGCCGCGGTTACTTATCCATTCGAGCTTGAGAGGAGCAGGAAACTCAAGGCGCAGTGGGGCCTAGAGCAGCTGAACAAACAGGCTGACTGCACGATAGTTGTAGAGAATGACAAGCTTCTCTCATATGTCCCGAATCTTCCGATAGAGAAGGCGTTTGAGCTTGTTGACAACATAACCGGGAACGCGGTAAAGGGCATAGCCGATACCATACAGCTGCCTAGCCTGATAAACCTCGATTTTGCAGACCTGAGGAATGTAGTGCGGAATACTGGCACTGCGGTAATAAGCCTTGGATACGGTAACGGGACCAATAGAGTGGAGCAGGCAGTTGCATCCACAAGGACGCATCCGCTGCTTACCGTAGATTATGACGGGGCAAGAGGCGCGTTGATACAGGTAGTCGGGGGAAACAGCCTCACAATAAGCGAGGCGACCCAGATAGGCAACGGGGTTACTGAAGGATTGTCCGACTCTGCCAATGTAATCTTCGGCTCGCGTATGATACCTGAGCTGCAGGACCAGATAAGAGTGGTCTCTGTTGTAACAGGAGTCAAGGCTCGGTTTGGGGAGAAGAGGGATGAGAAGGCATCTGCACTGAATCTGAGTTTCCTTGAAGCCGTATACTAATTCGGCTTCTTTTTATTTATTCTGTGTGCAGTAATGCTTATGAGATATTCAGCTGTATCGTTCAGAGCGAGCCGTGCACGCAATCGAATGCGTGCACAGAGCGCAATGGAGTACCTGATGACGTATGGGTGGGCGATACTTATCATTGCAATAGTACTTGGCGCTTTGTTTTCTTTGGGAGTCTTTAGCTCCAGTTCTTCCTTAGGGGTTAGGGAACCTCCTGGATCATGCACTGTTTATAGGCCATACGGACTCAGAAGCACGGCATTCTTAGCCCTGAATGGCGCATGCTCCGGGGTTGTGCCGGAGTATGTTGCAGAGTTCGGAAACCATTCTTCGATAGTAGTCTCAAATGATACGGGATTGAATATAGACACGCTAACTGTAACAGCGTGGGCAAAAAGCAATGGGCCAACGGATTATGGGAGCTTATCGCTCTACAATACAGTATTGGTGCGGCCGTTTTACTGGTATGTCGCTGCATCGTGCGGAACCTCACTGCCGCTTTATATGTGCTACTGGGATTACAAAATAAGCGATAATCCAGGAGAAGAGTACTCCAATACTTCAACTACACTAGTGCCTGGCAAATGGTACTTTATTGCAGCAGTTATGAATGAGTCAGCAGGCACCGAGACCATATATGTAGATGGAAGATTCTATCTTAAGGGCGGATATCAGCCAAACCCGACGCAACTTGAAGGGGTACCTACGATAATAGGATATTCAGGCTGCTGCAGCCAGTACATGAACGGGAGCATATCCAATGTACAGGTATACAACAAGACGCTTACGCAGGGCCAGATAAGCCTGATTTATGATGAAGGGATTGGGGGCGCACCGGTCTTCCTGAATTCGCTGCAGGCATGGTGGCCCCTGGATGGAACCCCGCTTGATTATTCCGGTAACATGAATGACGGAGTAAGTTACAATGTGATTTATAGCAGCGACTGGGAGAGCGGGTATTCGCAGCCTTGACATGCATCTCGAAACGCTTTTAGCATATATGTTTATTAAGCTTAATTGGATTTATTCCGTATCAATATGGTTGAGATTATGCCTGATGACATAATGTATGTATCTATGAAGGAGATTAAGCCTGGCAGGTTTATACTTATAGATGGAGAGCCATGCAGGGTTGTAGAGCTTGACATGTCTTCTCCTGGAAAGCACGGAGCCGCAAAGATGAGGGTTACTGCAGTAGGCATATTCGACAACCAGAAGAGGACGCTCCTTAAGCCGAGCAGCGCCGATGCCGAGGTGCCCATAATAATAAAGAAGAAGGCGCAGGTGGTTTCTGTTACGGAGAACCTTGCGCAGCTCATGGATCCGAGAGGAGAACCGCCCTCGAAA
>JAJZKF010000059.1 GCA_021804305.1 Microcaldota archaeon
TCTGACTGCCCATGATATCATTTTGTTTTTTTATATTTATATAGGTGTGCCTGAACATGCCCTGCTGCGAACTCTTGGCTCACGCTGTCAATTCAATAAATAAAAAAGGAAAAGAAGAAAGAAAACAATGCAGTTGACTTAAAAATCGTCAATTGCTTTCTTACGCCTTGTCCATGCCGTTTCCGACATAGGCGAGAACGAATCCGACAAGAGCGAGCCATAGCCATGTCGTTGCGTATCCCGTAGTTGGCGCAGTAAGAGCTATAAGCGCAACTCCGGCCCACAATGAGGACTTCATACTCCATTCCTTCATCTTGTCAGCACCCGATGTCAATGCCACCAGTGTCATGATGAAGAAACTCACCGAGAACACTACTGCAAATCCGAACAATACAGGACTTAGCACCCCAGTTCCTACTCCTACCTGCCAGAGCCACCATACCACATAAAGGTATGCAAGGCTACCAACAAACTTTAGGATCCAAGAGGTCCAATTTGTCGTGTTTTTTGCCATTCAATTCACTAAGTGATAATTGGGAATCAAGCTTCTTAAAGCTAACTTTTGACTTCGTTGATTTCATAGTTTTGGAAGTGCTCTGCATGGTTTGGCGCCCACATGAACAAGTTAGCAGTGTGAGCGCATCGATTATATTATTATCTAAACATATCTTTATTGCTGATAAATTGACTCTTAAACTAAACGAGAACATATTCAGGTCGTATGATATAAGGGGCATCTATGGCAAGGATATAGATGAACACCTGGCCGAGCAGATAGGCATGGCATTCGGAGAGCTCATAGGGCCTGGAAAGAAGGTGCTTGTGGGAAGGGACGTGCGCGTGAGCAGCCCTTCGCTCTCAAAGAGCCTGATAAAGGGCGTGATGAGCAGGGGACTCGACATAGTATATGCAGGGGTAATACCCACCCCTCTGCTCTACTTTGCAATATCACACTACAAGCTCGACGGAGGGATAACCGTTAGCGCAAGTCACAACCCTCCGGAGTGGAATGGGTTCAAGGTCTGCAGGAAGGATGCATATGTAGTGGGACTTGGAACTGGACTTGAGATTATGCGCGAGCGCATAAAGAAGGATGCTTTCGCTTACGTAAAGGAGGGTAGAATGGAGGACATGAGCAGTCAGATAACCAAAGAGTATCTAGATTCGCTTTCAGGAAAGATAGAACCCCTATCCGGTTTGAAGGTAGGAATTGATCCGGGCAACGGTGCATACTCTGGTCTTGCTACAGAGATATTCAAGAGAAAGGGTGCAGAGGTACATGCGATAAATGATGTGCCTGACGGCAGGTTCCCATCAAGGTCGCCGGAACCGAATCCGACTACCATAAAGGAACTTGTAAACTTAGTTAAGTCAAAGGGACTGGACATAGGGATAGCATTCGATGGAGACGGCGACCGCGTGCTTTTCGTTACAGAAGCCGGAGAGATAATAGGCGGGGATGTCGCCCTTGCGCTGCTTGTAAAGGAGTACTTGAAATCCGGCGAGAAGGTCGCATATGAGCCTTCCTGCTCCAGCGCGGTTGAGGACGAGATAAAGGAGATGCATGGAATGCCTCTTCTAACCAAAGTTGGCCATTCCAACTTCAAGGAGAACATGAAGAGACAGAAGGCACGGTTCGGGGGAGAGATATCTGGTCACATGTACTTTGAGGAGACATATGGCGCCGATGACGGTCTCTTTGGAGCGCTCAAGATGGCGGAGCTGCTGCAGCGCAGGAAGAAGAAGTTATCAGAGCTTGTCGGACAACTGCCAAAGTACGTGAAGTTCTATGCTGAATATGACGCAGATGACCAGAAGAAATTTGGTGCCGTCGATAGGATAAAGGCAGATTTCTCTGGCATGGGATATAAGATAATAGATATTGACGGAGTGAAAGCAGTAACAGGTGACGGATGGCTCCTGGTAAGGGCATCCAATACTGGACCTAAGATAAAGATATCTGTTGAGGCAAGGACTAAAAAGCGGCTAGAAGAGCTGAAGGCGCTTGTCGCAAAGGAGATGGCAGCGGCCATCTAAATCCACTACCAGAGACTTAGCTCTTCCTTATTCTCTGCCAGGTCCCCATCATTCTTCGGCGGGAACGCCTCATCGAAAGCCGGATTCATGGTTGCAGGTATTATCACGCGATATTTTGCAGGAGAGTGAGGATCCTCGATAAGGAATCTTTTTGCAAGCTGCTCCCTTATGGCGCCGCGCCAGACCTGCGCGTATGATATGAAGAATCTCTGCTCTGGAGTAAGTCCATCGATAATCTTCCTGCCTGACGGATCCCTATCCAGCCTTCTCCTTAGGGCTTCGTATGCTATGCTCACTCCTCCAAGATCAGCTATGTTCTCGCCAAGGGTCAAGGCGCCATTTATGAAGAATCCTGGAAAAACCTCATTTGCGCTGTAGGCAGCTATGACCTTCTTTGCGCGTTCATTGAACATCTTCTTGGCCTCGTCTGACCACCAGTCACGCATGTTGCCTTTGACATCGTAATTCCTTCCCTCGTCGTCGAATCCGTGGGTTATCTCGTGCCCTATCACCGCACCTATGGCGCCATAATTGACCGCATCGTCGATATCCGGATCGAAGAACGGTGGCTGGAGTATGCCTGCCGGAAATGTTATCTCGTTCTTCGTAGGAGAATAAAATGCATTCACTGTGGGCGCGGAGGTGTGCCACTCGCTCCTGTTGACTGGCTTTCCGATTCTTGACAATTGTCTCTGCATCTCAAACTCGCAGTATCTCCTTATGTTGCCGACATAGTCGTCAGGCCTGATTACAAGACCGGAGTAATCGCGGAACTTTTCTGGATGTCCGATGTTGACCTTGAAACCATCCAGCTTCTCTAGCGCCCTCTTCCTTGTCTCATTGTCCATCCATGGAACTTTCTCTAGCCTCTCCCTAAAGACGCCCATTATGTCATCAACTAGTAAAAGGACCTTGGCGCGGGTCTCCGGGGTGAAATGCCTGCTTACGTATAGCGACCCTAGCGCGTCGCCAAGTACGCTGCCTACAAGCCGCACGGAGCGCTTATGCAGCGGCTCCTGCTTCTCCTGGCCATTAAGCTTGCGGCCGAAGAAATCAAAGCTCTCTTCCTGCGCCTCCTTATTCAGGCGCGGCGCGTAAGAGGATATGACCTGCCATGCCAAGTATATTTTCAGATCCCCCAGGCTGCGTCGCCTTATGATGCTATTGAGCTTCCAGAAGAATTCTGGCTGGCCCACGATTATGTGCTCAGCGCCACTCACGCCCAGGTCTGACAGGTACGTTTGCAGATGCAGTGAATCATACCTTGAATCAAGGCTTGACGTACTAAGCTTATTGTAATTGTTCTTAGCGTCACGAAGCTCGGTCCTTGTCCTGCTTGAGTGGGCAAGCTCCTTCTCTATACTCATCACCACTTTTGCGTATTCTTGAGCGTCGACAGAGCTTACTCCAGACATATAGAACATCTTGGACACGTGGTCTTGGAATTGCTCCCTTAGAGTGGAAAACTTGTCTGATAAATAGTACTCGCGGTCTGGAAGAGAGATGCCACCTTGGTAAAGATGGAATGCGTAGGTGTCGCTTGATTTTTGGTCCGCGCCAACATATTCATCGAAGAAGGCACCGACGCCGAGCTTGTGGAGCTTTGGGAGTCGTCCTAAGAGATCCTTCTTGGAGGTTATGCCGGAGACCTCCTTCAATAAATCCTTTATCGGAGAGAACCCCAACTTCTCCCGTTTTTCGACGTTCATGGCAGAAGAATATAGGTCGGCCACAAGCTGCTCCGCAGATCCTTTTGCGGCCTTTTTACTAGCTACGCAGTCGTTGACTATCCTGCCAAGCAGTCGCTGGTTCCATTCGTCGAGCTCATTGAATGCGGACCATCTCGACTTGTCGTCAGGTATTGGATTGCTGCGCAGCCATCTTCCAGACGAATACAAATAGAAGTCTTTGCGAGGATCTGCCGTGAGATCCATATGGCTTATCGAGAAGGAAGGCGCGGGGGGATCCCTGATCAACTCATTTATATGCATCTGGACCTGCTCCTTCGTGGCCTCTGGTCTGTTTCTGTGCCAAAGTCTCATCAAATCAATAAGCCATTATGCCCGTCTTTTTGTATTTTAATCTTTCCTCTAAATTCTCACATAAGTATAATGATGGATTTATATTGGGCGAAAAATGAGCCGCGCTGCATTAGACTGCAGCCTACTTCTTGCTTCTCTTTGCCTCCCAGTATGCGTCATCAAATGCCATATT
>JAJZKF010000060.1 GCA_021804305.1 Microcaldota archaeon
TTGTCAGTTGAAAGGGAGGCAGGTTGCGCGCACTGAAATTTATTTTCCGCGCTCGTCGCTTGATGTTGGTTTAGCTCATAATATCTCTTATTTCCTCGAGGCGCTCTCAACAAAGAATCTGCAGGCCGGCGGGATAACACACATATCCACATCCTCTAATCCTAGCGCTTTGAGGCTCAGGCAGTTACTACGGGTGTCGCTCCCAGTTTTTGAAGACACGGAAATAAAAGAGTGGCTCAGGGGGATGGGTAGGGGGATGAGGCAGTGCGTGCACAGCAAACAGACGATGATCCGATAGGGAATTGGAATTATTCAAGCGCTTGAATATGAGAAGCGGATAAGCCAGGATAGGGATTTTCGCAAGGATTGTGTATCGAACCCCACTGTGCCGCTCTGCAGGCGGCCGCATAGCCAATCTGCCATCCTGGCCTACGGAAGAGGTTAAATTCTTTAACATATTTAACCATATCGCAGATTTCATGCCTGACGAATTCAAAATGAAGAAGCTTGAAGAGCTGAGGAAACTTGGGGTGGATCCTTATCCCTATTCCTATGGCAGGAATAATTACGCAGAGGAGGTCAAGGAGAAGTTCGGGATGATGGAGGGAAAGGAGGCGAGCATTGCAGGTAGGGCGATACGCTTGAGGAATATGGGAAAGCTTTTCTTCATAGACCTTCTCGACGAAACAGGAATTATACAGGTGCTCGCGAAGCCTGATTCCACTGACGAGCTGTCCATGAAGATATTGAAGCTGTCGGACATGGGAGACATATTGGGTGTGAGCGGCAAGGTCGTGAAGACGCAGAGAGGGGAGAAGAGCATAGAGGCGAAACGCGTAACCATGCTCTCGAAATCCGTGCTTTCTTTCCCGGAGAAGTTCCATGGCCTCACGGACATAGAGGCAAGGTACAGGAAGAGGTATCTTGATCTTATCATGAACCCAGACGAGCGCGGAAAATAAATTTCAGTGCGCGCAACCTGCCTCCCTTTCAACTGACAATCGACATAGTAACCGATCTTACCTATCTTATACCTGTCAGATTCAACACCAACAGCAGCGAATTCAATCTTCCTCATTTTAACATATTCCTCAATGTCAGCCCTCCAGACTACAGGAAACCTCCGGGACGAGATAAAATCGCATTCTCCACACTCATCGGCCATTATTGACTTGGCAAAGTTGCCGTTTTGGCTCGCGTAAAAATAGTAATCATTAACATAATCCTGGCTTCCGCTTATCCTGGTATGCCTCATATAAATTCCCAAACAGGGCCCTGCAGATTTTTTGCTCTCCACAATACCACTCAACGTGTCAATTGCCAATCCCTATATAAATACTATTCGCATGATTCGTTTTTGCAGAATCAGGCAAAAGTCATACGTCCAGCACGACCTTTATCGACCATCGCTTCTTTCCCTCGTTTACCTCAAGTCCGTACGGGGTTATTGCCTTGACATCAAAACGCGAATGGTATCCGGAGGCATGCTTGTAGCTGATCGAGTATCTCAACGCGTATCCCTTCGTTGATTCCCTGAGGCTCTTCACGGTGAATCCACACGCGCTTACCCCCAGTTCGTCTATCTTCGAGAGCGCCTTCTGCAGCGAATACCACACCATGGTCTCCTTTGTGTCGGCCCTTTCCGACATAGTTGCCGTAATTGTTTTGCCTTTGTCCTTCTTTACCTCCTCTGTATCGAACATGGTACTGAGCAGGGCAGCCCCGGCATTCTCCAGCGCATCCCTGAACGTCTTCCCGTACGCTATGAATGATACGTCTGCCGTGTGCGGAAGGAACCTGAAGCGCGATGACATGATTCGGATTTGGGTGTAATTTATATATATATTCTCCCATAAAGTTTAATGTCCTGTGAAGATTAGAGTAACTGCTGAGACTTGATGAAGCCCATTTCGGCTGAGGACATTTACCAGAAGAGCCTGTAGTGTTGTGATGAAGCAAACATACCAGAGGGCTTCATATGTCATATTCTTCATCGCACTATCCCTCCTTCTTGTAAACAACATACTCACAGCATCGCCATCTATACTGGACACGGACCCTTCGACTTACGTCATAGTGCCCCTTCTGATGCTTCTGCTCCTGGCCATATTTTCTGCAAAAGAGAAGGCGATTCCTAGCGTCGACAACACTGACATGGCATACGGAATAATAGCGTTCGTGGCATTCTTCGCAGCACTGACCGCGGCGAAATACTATCTGGCTCCATATTCTGCCAGCCTCAGGACAGACATGCTTTTCTTCCCTGCAGCAATACTCTCCCTGCTTCTCCTGCTTTTCGGCAGGAAAAACCTGCGGAAATTCTGGATCCTTCTGGTATATCCTGTATTCGCTTCCCCTCTGATACTATTCCCAATATTTGGCCTTAATTCCGCCTTTGCAGGCCTGAACACGCAGGCGGTGTACGGCATCATCCATCCTTTTATAAACAGCCTCTCTTACATTCCCCCTACAACCATAAGCATAAACAACTCCCAGATCGGAATAGGCGAGGCCTGCGCAGGCATAGGCGCGCTCATAGGAATAGCGCTTTTCCTTGTGCCGATTGCATATTTCTTCGACGGGAAGAAGAAGGCGAAGGCCTGTTGGGTTGCCTCAGGCGTCGTGCTTTTGCTGGTCCTGAACGTCCTGAGGCTATTGTCGATATCGCTTGTATGGCTATTCTACGGGCTCAATGCCTCTGCCCTTCTTGTACATTCTTTCATAGGGATACTCATATTTTACATAGTTATAGTGGCGATGGTGCTCCTGCTCCCCAAATACGGAATAACCTTCCCAGACCTCAATACTGGCACCAAGAAAACAAAACAAAAACATAAAAGCGAAAGTATGGTTTTCGGATATGCTGCTGCGATAATCCTGTCACTGTTCTACTTCTATATATCCTTGAATTATCTTGGTTACGTAATCCCGTCTCCGGCAAGCCTTGAGAGCATATCGGGTCTTAACACCAGTTCCCAGGGCTCAATAAACCTATTCTCTGGCATGGTGGGCAGGGCCACCGCACTTGGATTCAATTCCACGTTCCTGCCTATAAACAACACCTCTTCCGCCATAATGCTGACTAACGGCACGTTCGGAAAGTCTACGCCGATATTGCTCCTATTTGCGCCGAACGGCAACCAGACCACTGCGCTAACCGCAGAAAACAAAGCAGAGAATAGCAGCACGTATCTCGACAGCTTCGGCAACAAGATAGAGATTTACAGTTTCACTTCCAACGGCACCAGACTGTTCGTTTCCCACACAAGATTGTTCCGGCAGATTACAAACGACTCATCGCTGAGCTTCAGCATGTATCTCATAATGCCTGCGCAAGCCGCCAACTATACGCCAAGCTGCGGCATCGACCTGGTCGACAGCCAGATATTCAGCCTGCTCTCAGGGCACAATATAGACGCAAGCCTTGCCGGTCCGTACTGCCTTACGGAAAGGATATTCTCGTCTGCAAACTGATCGCATGAAATTCGACTATTCTGCCGGGTTCATAGTGTACAAGATGGTGAAAGGAAAAGCAATGTTCCTGTTCCTGATAAAACAGGACGGCACATACGACGTTCCAAAAGGCATTATAGAAAAAGGCGAGAGCGCTGAAGACGCTGCGACAAGGGAGACAAGAGAGGAAGCCAACGTTTCCGTGGAGAAGATACCCTTCTTCAAGAGAAAAGGCAGGTTCTCCTTTTACAAAAGGAAGGAAAGACACCTCAAAGAGCTTACGCTCTTCCTTGGAAGATTCAAGCACGGTCCTGTAAAGATTTCATACGAACACAAGGGATACAAGTGGATGGCTTATGAGGAAGCCATGGAAAAAATAGGTTACAAAGACCTGAAAGAGGCATTGGATTCGGCAAACGACTATATCAGGAAGAAGGCCGAGATCGACAAGATAAACGAAGATTACTCCGGCCTGCCCAAGAGGGCGAAGAAATGGAACTTGAGCAGAACTTTCGTCCAGGGCATCGGCCCTGTCAATTCAAGGACAGTCTTTCTGGGCCAGGCGCCAGGCGCAGAGGAGGATGCACAGAAAATTCCGTTCGTCGGTAGGAGCGGCAAGCTCCTAGATTCGCTTTTAAGGCGTTCCGGGATAAGGAGGGATTGCATTTACATAACCAGCGTAGTGCAGTTCTTCCCTCCGAAGAACCGGATTCTGTCAAGAAAAGAGATAGTGCTCTGCATGCCGTTCCTCCTCAGGCAGCTCAAGGCGAT
>JAJZKF010000061.1 GCA_021804305.1 Microcaldota archaeon
GCAGAGAAGGGGAAAATAGGCATGATAGTCCCTTTCATGTGCTACCTGCACGACAAGGAAAGGATATGGAGCGCGGGCGCACGGATAAGCCCGAGGCTGTTCACGCCCCTCATCTTCGGGAATACCCTGCTCAAAGACGCTACAGATACGTGCGAGTGCCAAACAGCACCCAACGCCTTCATGCTGACCAGGGAGGCTCTGGGAGAGGTAGGCCTGTTCGATGAGAAGAACTTTCCCATACATCATTCGGAGGCGGATTACGGGATAAGGCTAAGAGAGGCGGGATTCTCATGCATGGCGATAAAGAAAGCGATTACCTACCACGACATCGGGCTAGAGCTGCCGTTCGACCTCCAGCTACGCCACATAAAACGCCCGTACAACATAATGGTAGGCGAGGTGACGCTAAGGAAGAAGTGGGAACGCAGCCTATTCTGGCGGATAGCCATACCCCTAATGATATTGGGAGGGATGCTGTGGGTCGTGGTAAAGAACACGCACCTGGAAAGGAGTCAGAAAATGCCATATATGTGGGCTTCGGTCAGGGGCTACGTGGCGGGCCAGAGGCAGAGGCTTCAAAAGGAAGAATATTTAGGGTGAAATTATGACAAGATATAGATGTAAACGGTGTGAATTAGAAATTGGGAATAGGCACGATGCACGGACGCATGTAATAAAAGAACATGGCATAAGACATCAAAACATCTCCGTGAATGAAAAGAAGCACAGCAACCACGAAACTTGCCGATGTATATCGAAATATTTGGAGAGGTTTTGAACATGAAAACAATACAAGCATATCCAGAAATACAGTATGGAGACGCGATAAGCGGAGTGATGCTCGCCATCCACCGCATACATTCAAGCTTGCGCTGGGAGGATACCATGATGGCATACGCCTCCCAGCTGCCAGAGGCGAAAACAATAAGCGACCTCCCGAACCTCCCGAAGCGAGTCCTGCTCTCGCGCTTCCTCTCCTCAAGGAACAAGGCTCGCATCCTGGCAGGGCAGGCAAGGAAGGGGATTGCGCAGGCATTCGATTACAGGAAAGCCATAGGGGAGGCAGACATGAGGATATGGCATCTCGGCATAACCTACAAGCTCATGGAGCACAACATAAGGAAGGGAGACATCGTGTTTTTCTACGGCCTGAACTACCCCTACGCCTCAAGCTCCCCAGAGGCTATCATAGAGTCCTACAAGGCTCTCCTCTGGCTCAGGTCTCTCCAGCCCAGGATGCTCGTGGAGAGCAGGTCAGTAAGGAGGGAGCTGGAGAGGCTGGGCTATGGGAGAGAGGAGATAAGAGTGCTGCCTTTATTCCACCCCTACACGAACCCGTTCCTGAATCACGATACGAAGGAGCCGCACCTGCTCGCATACGGGCGTTATGCGCTGAACAAGCGCATCCCCCAGCTCGCGAGGGCTTGCGCCTCGGGCAGCCTGAAGCTCACGGTGTTCGGGGATAACCAGAAGTATGAGGAGTTCAGCCAGCAGTATGCGGAAGCCTCAAAGTATGCGGGAAAAAGGATAACCCTGCTGGGCAAGCAGGAGAAGAGGGAGCTTTTCTACTGGGCGGCGAACATCTACGTATGCAATAGCGAAAACGAGGGCTTCAACATACCCCTGATAGAGGCGGAGGCTTTCAGCCTACCGGTGCTGGCTCGGAGGGGGAACGCCATGGACGAGTTGGTGCGGGAAGGATACAACGGCTACCTCTTCGAGGACGAGAGCGAAATCCCAGAGCTGGCAGGGAGGATAATGAAGGACTACAAGAGGTTCAGCCACAACGCCTGGAGGCACTCCCAGGGCTACACGCTAGCGAAGTTCAGGGAAAGGTATTTGAGGATGTTAAAACAAACAAAAGCGTGAGAAAATGGAACAAAATAGGAAAAAGAAGGCAAAGCGTGTGCAGGGAAAGCGGGGATCGATATACGGAGATCCACTGGTAGAGCTGCATGGCTGACTTCACATACAAGGACTACATACCTGCGAATGCGAGGGTCTTGGTGGATTATACCAAGCCCCCGCAGGACAGGGTCAAGTTCAGCTATCCCGAGCGGATGAGCTACAAGAAAGCACTCTGGAAATTCGGCTTTCCCAGTTTCCGACGCTTAACTGACACAATATTTATATTACTTTCTGCTTACCTTTTTGAGTTCTTCATAGTATTTGAGATAACTAGTGCACTGATAAAATTTATGGAGAACCCAATTTTCGGAGGCGCAATGCTCACAGCAGCACCTACTCTAACCGCTAGTGCCTTAGCGGGGTTCGGCATAGCTATACTCGCGGCGTTAAGCCTAACCATGTTAATTCTATTCTGGATACCCGCTCTACTGACTTGGTATTACGGGAGGGACAAAGAGAAGCTTGCAAATATACTACCTAAGATGAATTATCAACTAACCCTGTTGAGTCAATTCTCCAGGGTGAAATACCTGCGTATCACGCCCAAAGACATACAAGAAAATGGATTTATCCTGCCTCATTTCTCTAATGTGTTTCTAAACTACAACGCAACAGGACAGATGTCTGCCAATCTCAAGAAAGTAAGGGTAATGGATTATCCATACAACTACTACATAAAAAAGCCGAACGGCAAGCTCTCAAGGAAGCAGGTAAACCATTTCGATTTCATGGCCATATTCGAGTTCAAGACACAGCCCAAAAATGGTTATATAGATGTAGAGTGGATTTGATTTGAAAGGTGTATAAGATGGCAAAGGGAACAAAGCAGAAGAGATGCCAGGGCTGCGGCAAAATGCTCGGGGATTCTGGCTATGGCAGGAAGAGGATAGGGGAGAGATGGAGGTATTTCTGCCTCGCGGACTGGCGCAAGGTAAAGACCTATAAGAGAGGCGAACACGGAAGATTCCAATGAGATTCGTTAAGAAATTAGCGGCATACGTGATTCTTCTCCCCCTAATACTGGCAGTTCTGCTTGTAGTAGGGACAATCCTCTACTTGATAGACCTCCCCTTCAAAAACGAAAGGTATAAAAGCGTAAAAATCACAAGCAATACGGAGGCAAGAGCTAATTCTCAACGAGCGATGAAATGAAGAACGATTTGACACTGGCGCAAAACATAAAGATAGGTGCATGGGCACTTCTGCTGATAATCTCGAGCCTACTAAACATAGTGGCTTACGACTTGATTATGATTCACTTCAGTTGGATACTGGTGCAGGTGTTCTTTATAGTCGTATTCTGCCAGTTCGCCTCACTCATAATGATATACCTTGTAACCCTAGAGAAGGGGTCTAAAGGAAAAAGGCGATCAAAACGATAATAGCGATACTGTTCTTCTTCATGATGCTGGTATTCGATTACTTGGCACTAGTCAAGCTCAGGGGCACGGGCTACGCATTCATATTCTCGATTCTCGCTTTCGGGATGGCGTTCGTAACGCTCACGGCGACAGCACTATCGAACCCGATACAGTATTCAGGGGTTACGATAACAGGAACAGCGGGCAACACGGTGATACCCGCATACAATACGACATCGCAGCTAGCACCGACAACGCTCCACTTCCTCCTTCCGACCCTGAACCTAGTCATAATAGTTCACTTCGTTTTGGTATTCGTTTCAATAGGCAATATCTTCCTATACGCCAGGAAGAGGAGATATGGTGTCAAGTGAGAGAAGCTTCCTGCTCGTGCTAACGCTGCTGGCTCTGGTTCCGCTAGCCCAAGCCTCAAGCCTCTTCCCACTCACCCCAGCTTCAAACACGGTCTATCAGAACACCAACTCCACGCCGCTAGAGATATACAGCATAGCGATTTCCTCATCCCTAAGCGGCTACATGGGCGCGAACAGCCAGACTATGAACATGATTATAGAAAGCAGGGGAGGCAGCGTAACCGTAACGAGCGTAGTGTATCAGTTGGCGGGATACAACCTCTCCGCAGTCATGATAGTGCCCCCGAACTGGTTCTACAAATTCAATTATACCTCAGCCTCGTTCTACGGGGAATACATCACTCAGAACCAAGCAGGCGCAGCCTCCCAGGTGCTGCTCCTCCCAGAGAGCGGAACCCAGCAGTATGCGGGAGGTGCGCTCATCCTCTTCGCGCTCGGCCTGGTGCTCTTCATCAGCCTCCTAATCTTTACTCTGATAGGCGTGCCGATGCCGCTCTCAAACAACCCGAAGGTGAACATGCTGATTATGATGGTGATGTATTC
>JAJZKF010000003.1 GCA_021804305.1 Microcaldota archaeon
ACGTCGCTTACGAGTGCCTTTACGGACTTGTACTTATGCACCTTTCCAGTCCTAAGCTCCTCAAGCCCTATATCCAAGCCGGTAACCTTCTTTTTCTTCATGGCATTGACTAGAGAACTGAACCCGAGTTTGTCGTCGAAAATTTGGTTTGCTCCCACCGGGATTTGAACCCGGGTCGCAGCCGTGAGAGGGCTGCGTCCTTGACCGGACTAGACGATAGGAGCATGAGCATATCTGTTATGCCCCACATATTCTTATATCTCTTGGCATCCCAAGAGACTTGCCGATTTTATGTTATGCGATAAGTACACTCCTTTCACATTAAATGGGCTTATCGGTAACAGGGACTCCGTGGCAGGGCTGCAGCAATTCGGGTTGGATGTGCTCTCAGGTAAGATATCAAGGCCTGTCATGATCTATGGTCCTCCAGGCACGGGCAAGACGGCTGCAGCAAGGGCGATAGCCTACTCAAACGGCTTCGAGCTTCTGGAGCTGAACTCAAGCGACTACAGGGATGCGGAGACCATAAAGAGGAAGGTGCTCCCGGCAAGCCGCACGTGCGGTCTCTTCAACAAGAGGATACTTATCGTCTTCGACGAGATAGACGAATTGTCGGCAAAGTTCGACCAGGGGGCCGAAAGAGCGATAGTACAGCTGATCAACAGCTCAAAGCAGCCCGTGATCTTTACGGCAAACGATTATTGGAATAGGAAGATCGCCTTTCTGAGGAATTATGTTGAGAAATCCGAATTCAAGAGGGTGAACAGGTATGAGGTGGCCGAACTGCTGCACAAGATTGCTGGCAAGGAGGGGAAGGAAGTGGCCAGTGAGGTAATAGACGAGATAGCTAGAAGGTGCAACGGAGACGTCCGCGCGGCGCTAAATGACCTTGAGATGATGTTCGATGCAAAGCCCGAGATGATCGGCTCGCTTTCAATGCGCGACAGGAAGATGGAAATATTCTCGGTGCTTGACAAGATATTCCTCTCCGCGAATTTTGACACCCCAAGATACGCGGCGATAAGCAGCGATGTGGACATGGGCATGCTGATAAACTGGATAGACGAGAATATACCGACCAGGTATAGGTCAGTCGCAGAGATCAGCAATTCCTATTCCGCGCTGTCCAAGGCGAGCATGTTTTACGAGAACGCCTCAAGGACGGGGTACTACGGCTACATGAGATACGCGTCAGCGCTTATGTCCTCCGGAGTCTCCATATCCAATACAGGGGATGTCAGCATGATAAACAGGTACAGCTTCCCGGCAAACATACAGTATATGAGCAGGGTAAAGAAGGGCAAGGAGGCGATAACTGCCGTGGCTGCCAAGCTGTCTGGAATACTCCATTCAAACAGGAAGGATATCGTGAGGGGGAGCCTGCCCCTTATATACGCCATGATGAAAGCCGCAAAGAAAGAGCTCGGCGAGAGCGAAGTGATGGCCTTTATGTCAAGGAGCTTCAATCTCGGGGAGAAGGATATAGAATCGCTTTCCGAGTACTACAAATTCACGATGTGACTATAGAATTATCTCCAGTGCAGCGGTTGCCTCCTCTATTCCAAAATTGTTAAGCACTTCCGGATGCAGCTCCCCGAGGAGTCCCGCTTCCTTTCCGCGGACGAGTATGCTAGCGCACCTTCCCGGTATGAAACTCCTGTGATCCAGCCTCTTCAGGCCGTATGCGATGCCGAGTTCGCCTGCCAGCGCCTCGAAGACCGACTTGATGCTGTTAAAGTTTGACTTCGGGTCGGTCGAGACCGCCGCCAGCCTGTATTCCTCAGAGGCTTTCCTGCCTTTCATCGCAAATGCCATGTCGAGCTCGAATGCCTCGAGTGGGCTCCTTTCATTAAGCGAGAGCGAGATGTTCTTTAGCAGCGAGGGCATTATCCATGTGCGCATGATCGTTATGGCCTCGGACTTAGGGTTCTTTATCCGCACCGCAGAGCCGTCTGGTTCAAGCCTCATTTTAGTAAAGTTGAGAGCGTCGTTGGAGAGGTATGAGTTCATCATCTGGGTGAATCCCAGCCCTATCATGCCTTCCTCGGCCCTCGACCTGAATATCGTCAGCGGATCCAGGCTCCCCTGCTGAACCGACCTTACCGGAACAGGTCTTATATAATCGTAGCCGTAGGCTATCGCCAGGTCCTCTATGACATCCTGGTCGTTCAGCACGTCGAATCTATATGCCGGCACGGTAAACTTCATGTAGCTTCCCGTATAGGAGACCGCGTAACCCATCTTGCCCCCGAGGGTTGCGGCGTTGTTCGCACCTATCTTTACCCCGAGGTCGCCCTCTATCGCGGCTATGGGAACAACGATATCATCCTGCGACATCTGCGGCGTGAGCACGGCCCTCTTGCCATAGTTGACCTGCACCCTGCTTATCTCGCCTCCCATGTCGATGAAGTTCGCCGCCAGGAGGTCTGCAGTCTTGTTTATCAGGTACTCCGACGTCCCAGTTACGTCAATAAGGAGGTCCTTGGTGGATTTGGTGACCCTGGTGCGCTCCGAGTTTATTATCGGTATAAAGGCAAGTGTGCCGTTCGAGTCCTTCAGTGCCGGATACTGGCGTTTCCCCGCTCCCGTAATGGCACCGGCGTACCTCCTTCCCTTTTCCGTATCCTCGAGTATCTCCTTATAGCTGAGCTCTTTATCGCATCCGAGGGGCCTGAATGCCTCATCCCCATAGGCGTCGTACTCAAGCTGCCCGGAGACGAAGTCGAGATTGTGCATGCCCACCGCTATCTTCCTCCTTGCCCTTCCAAAGGTATCGCTGAATTTATCGACAGATGCAAGGAAATCGGCCAATGAGTCATCGTCGAGCTTAAGCCCCCGGGCCACAAGGCCGGCGATGTATGGCCTTACGCTGCCAACGCTGCTTCCGACGTTTATCGAGATTGCGGGATCGCCGCCCTTTACTGCGTACCTGACCTTCCTGGTTCTGTGCACGAAGTGCCTGATGGCCCTCGACAGCCCGACAGTCCATATCAGGTCAGGGCGGTTTGAGGTTACCTCAACGCTTATCCGGCTGTCGTTTATGCTCTCCACATTGAGGCCAAGTTTGGAGAGCTGGGCCTCAAGGCTCTTGTCGGTTGTCTTTCCTTCCAGCAGCCTTGCGAGGTATCTTTTGTTAATCGTGATTACAGGCATATGACCAACTTATACGATAGGCATCCTCCTGGCCCAACCCAGTCCGCCATTATAGAGCTCTGCTATGCTCTTCACCCCGGCGTTCCTTAAGAGCATGAGCCTCTCGACTCCGACGCCCCACGCTAGGACATTGATGCCTCCGCGGCGCATTCCTGTTATCTCCCTCCTTACCATCCCGGCACCTCCGATCTCTACCCACTCGCCCAGCCGCTCTGCATACGCGTATATCTCGACCCCGGGCTCGACGAACGGGAAGTAGGAGGGCTTGAACCTCAGCTCGGCTCCGAGCCAGCTATAAAGTCTTATCAGCGTATCGAAGAGGTTTGCAAACGTAAGCCCGTTTCCTATGATTATTCCATCGCTCTGATAGAAGTCCGCAAGGTGCCTGTAGTCTATGTTCTCATTCCTGAAGATCCTACCAAGCGAGAAGAGTTTTATTGGGAGTTCGCGCTTGCTGCTCCCGGAGCCTATGCCTGAGAGGACGTCGTAGATATAACGCGCAGAAACGCTTGTCGTATGGGTTCTCAATACCGCCTCCTGGGCCGTATCCAGGTCCCACCTGTAATGCCAGCCTTCTGTATGCGCTTCCCTTACTCGCCTCACGTACTCCTTGTTTCCAACTTCCATCTCCTCAAGTCCGGAAAGATAGAAGGTATCCTGTGCATCCCTTGCCGGATGATCCTGCGGCTGGAAGAGCGAGTCAAAGACCCAGAAGGCGGAGTCTATTACTGGACCGGCCACCTCCCTGAAGCCATTGGAGATATACGCCCTCCTTATGCTTTCTATGTTGCGGGCCAGCGGATGCCTTCTCGCGCCTATTGCCTCCTCCACCTGCACATCGGTGTCATAGGTCTTGAAGCTCTTTCCTTCCCACGCCCTACCCGCGATTATGCTCCTGTCAAGCGCTCCTATGCCCTCCTCGTCATTCATGTCCACGGCCCTCTCCCCAGCATCTGTCAGCGTGACCATGGAAATCCTCTGCCTTTCCTTTACCGACAACAGGCCCCTCTTAATCAGCTCCGAGACTACATTCCCGTTCTCTTTCCGGAGCCTGCCATATGAGCCTGAATCGCGGTTCAGCTCCCTGAGGACCCGCTCCCCATCAAGCCCCTTCTCCATGGCACTGACCCCCCGGTCTGAAAGCATCACCGCACCGTTGCTGATCCTTATCAGCTCTTTGCGTTTCGCCCACTGCAGCCCTATCTGCCCGTCCTTCCCTGAGAGCTCTTTTACCAGGATAGTACCTTCCCTTAGCTTATCAAGCAGCCGTGTCTCTGGAAGCCCCTCCTTCGCATACTCCGCCCCTTCCTTGGTAAGTGTCACTTCAGACACGCCGGTCCTCGAAATCCCGACATATCCCCGCCTGCCAAGATTCTCAAGCGCCCATAGCACCTCGTCAGTGCCGATTCCGCAGGCCTTTGTCAGCGAGTTCAAGTCTAAGGCTCCGCTCCCTTTCAGTGCACTAAGTACCAGTCTCTCGTATCTGTGCAAGGCCATACCCCTACTGGCGTATTATATACTTGAAGTAAATGTAAGCTACGAATAAAGCGATAACCAGCACTGCAGCCGCATAAAGTGCCGAGCGGTGCCTGCTGTAAAGCCCACCGAAGTATCCAAGCACCTCTGCCTGCAGCGACTCCGTCAATGTGTAAGAGAAAGAAAAACTGGAGAGCGGCTCCTCTGTGTACCATGAGAAGACAGTCGCGTTTGCATAAGTTCCAAGGACGCTTGTCTGCGGGTAATCCGGCAGCGGATATATGGATACGATGTGCGCTCCATCCGGCACGATTATGTTGAGCCTGACGCCGCGCGGCAGCTCCTGCCCGCTGGCAGTATGCTGGAAGTTGAAGACAGTGCTGTTGAATACATACTCGAACTTTCTTGGGGCTATTTCAGTCACTGTCGTCACGTTTGACACCGAGTAGCTCATCGTCATGGTCGCCGATCCCCCGCCGCTCGCAGGAACCACCGGGCCAGGCAGGAAGGCAAAGTTATGAATGCTCCCGTGCGGATTGAGTATATGCTCTGTGATAAGCGGGCTTCCGATGAGGGTCTGCCAGTGACTCAGCGTAAGGTTATATGCCCCCCTGGCGCTTTCATATTGGCTGATGGAGCTGTTGCTTATAAAGAGGCTCAAGATCTCCACAACCTTTGCGCTGCTGTTTGTGCTGTTGAGTATCACTGTCGTATTCAGGAATGTTACATTATACGAGGCGAAGGCCGCGCTAAAGGACACAGTTGCAAATATGCCGAATAGCAAGACAGAAAGCTTATTCATGCGATCTATTTACTCCATCGCCAAACATACTTTTAATACCTTCTGTGGTGGTGGCGGCCAATCTGAATAAGCAGCCGAACGCATGCAGGATCCGCAGCCTGCCTAATTGGCAGGCGCTCCTCAGAGCCCTGCGGCCAGACTGCCATCCTCCCTGCCCAGGCAAATGGCGCAAGAGGCAGCGGCGCAGCAAGAGCAGTATGCGGGCATGCGCGCCTGGCCAGTCTGTTATCGCAGGAGGCGCTTTATAGGTTCCTGAGTCATGGACTTCGGGGCATAGTACGCAACCCATGAATTGCCTATGCCAATAAGCTCGACAGCACGCATGCTGGCCTCTGAGAGCGGTTGGTCGATGAAGAATTTGCCTTTAAATCCCCATCTGCTTGTTACAAGTAGGGGGTCAGTGTAGGTCATTACCCCGAGGTGCAAGGTGAGGGTGAAACTATTGTCCCGTACTATCTCCTCGTATTTCTCCGCATCGCTGCCATAGAAGCGTAATACACTCGCATCGTATCTGACTATTGGTCTTACCTCCTCCTGCCATGCTACAAGGCAGCCCAGTTCAGGTCGCTCGACGGTCTCCATTCCCATTAAGTATTCCTGGGCAAGATGCGGCTCGATATGCCTGTCTTCCTCTATCTCGCCGACAATGTACAGTGCGGTGCCTATGCAGTTTGACCTCCTGCTGCCGCGGCACTCTTCTATCCTTGCCGCCATATCGTCGAGCGCCTGCGCCCTCCCTGACCGCGCTCGCCTTCCCGTATTGCTTCTGACTCCAAAAGGCATAAGCTGGTATTGCCCCAATGCCTCTTTAAGGTTTCCTAATATGCAAGCCTCCGCAGGACTCCAGCCATATACGCTTATATACCTTATCGCTGATAATAAAACCTGCATAGGCCAACGGTGCCAATGTTGCAACATGGCCGTAGTGCAGGAGCAGACAGGCAAGGTCGTATTTTATGGCTGCCGAACTTAACAACAAACTACTCGCAGTGGTAAGAGTCCGCGGCACGATTGGCGTGAGAAGGGACATAAGCGAGACGCTCTCAAGGCTCAGGCTGAAGAGGGTAAACAACATGATATTCATATTCGGGACAAGATCGAACCTTGGCATGATAAAGAAGTGCAACGACTTCATAACGTACGGCGAGGTCGACCAGGCACTTGTAGAGAAGGTGCTGTCAAAGAAGCTCGTCAAGGTGGGCAGGGAGGACCTCTTGGCCATGGCCTCTGGGAAGAAAGTCGTTAAGGACGTGGTGGCGCTGCCGATAAGGCTGCATCCGCCAACCCATGGCTACGAGAGCACAAAGCGCGCATACAGCGTAAAAGGGTCATTGGGATACAGGGGCGCGGCAATCGGCAAGCTCATATCAAGGATGTCTTAGCTGGTAATATTATGGTAATAAGGATCAAGAAGAGGTCACGGAAATTCCTGGGCTCGCGGAGCTGGGGCGTTGGAAACATAAAGAACGGGAGGGGCTCGGGGGACAGGGGCGGGGTTGGCAGGGGGGGAAAAAAATCCAAGTTTACCTATACCGTAAAGTACGACAAGGATAGGATACACATTCCTGGATTCACTCCTCCGAGGGCCGTGCCGCTTAAGGAGACTAACCTAAGCAGGATATCCGGCATTGCAGCAGGAATGACCGGAGAAAAGCCCACGGTGGAGCTTAGGGGCTATAAGGTCCTGTCAGACGGTCTACTCAGCAAACCACTTGTCGTCAAGGCAACAAACTTCTCCGAGAAGGCGATAGAGAAGATAAAGCAGGCCGGTGGCGAGGCGGTAAAGCTGGAATGAAAGGGGCTGGCAGGCATTCTGAAGCCAAGACAGGATTTTATGGAGAAACTCAATATCGCCTTTTACACAGACACCTATCTTCCAGCTGTTGATGGCGTAGTGGCCTCAATGCTCAACTTCAAGGGAGAACTTGAGAGAAGGGGGCACAACGTATACATATTTGCCAGCGGCCGGAAGGGCCAGAGGGGAGGCAGGAAGCTCTTCCTGTATCCTGGAGTGCCTCTCAGGCCGTATCCCCAGTACAACGTGGCGCTTTTCCCGTACAGCTCTGTCTCCAAGCTTGGCGACCTCAAGATAGACCTGATCCATGCCCAGACGCCGTTTGTCATGGGTTTCGCCGCGCTGATAGCGTCTAAGATTGGGAGATATCCGCTTGCAAGCACATTCCACACCCTGATAAACAACAGGAGCATCGTCGATGAGTACTATCCTAAAAGCAGCAGCCTGAAGGGATTTGCAAGGAAGTACCTGTGGCTGTACACGAAGTTCTTTTATAATCATTCAAACGTGACGATAGCTCCTACCGAATCGGTGCTGCGTATGCTTGCGAGATACGGGATAAGCAACACCGCCGTGGTGCCGAACAGCGTGGACACAAGGAAATACAGGCCAGGCATCGACGGCTCGGGGGTAAGGAAGCTCCTTCAGATAGGCAGCAGGGAGAAGGTGATCCTGTATCTTGGCAGGATAAGCAAGGAGAAGAGGCTCAATGTCATGCTCAAGGCGTGCAAGAGGCTGAGGCTTTCGAAGACCAAGGAGAGGCTTAGGTTTGTGATAGGCGGGACCGGCCCTGCAGAAAGGTATTACAAGCTGATGGCAAGGCGCCTTGGCGTGCAGGACATGGTGCAGTTCATCGGATTTGTCGACAGCAAGATGCTTCCGGGCCTATATGCGGCAGCAGACGCCTTCTGCATGCCCTCAACATTCGAGACGCAGGGCATAGTCTGCCTTGAGGCGATGGCGTGCGGAAAACCAGTTGTCGGAGCGGACTACCTTGCGCTCAGCGAGCTCATAAAGAACGGGAAGAATGGCGAGAAGTTCGCCGCGGGAGATTACGCAGGGTGCGCGCGGAAGATAGAAAGGGTTTTAAATAACCCTGCAGCTTATACAAAGGCAGCCGTAAGCACTGCAAGTGAATTCTCAATAGGGAAGACCACGGACAGGCTTCTCGATATTTATAACAATGTCTTATCCGAGTGGGCGATTAACTGAGCGACGAGGTCGTCAAGAACGGCGCAAATAACACAACAACCGCAGCGCCAGCCGCAGCTCCCGCGGCCCCTCCGTCCAATCCGCAGGCCGACGAGATCAGGCGCCAGATCGACGAGGAGAAGAAGAAGATACACCAGCTCATCGATGGAATAAAGAGGAACAGGCACAGGCTCGCATACAAGCTCTCTGAGCAGGCCGCAATCGCAAAGCTTCCCCAGGCGCCAAAGGCACATCACGGTGAGATAGGATACCTGAAAAGAAGGAAGGAGGCAATAGAGTTCAGGATAGCCACCGAGGCATTTTCGCTGCAGGCCGAGAAGGATCTGATAAGGAAGAAAGGCGAGATAGAAGAGCAGCTGAACGAGGCGCTCAAGAGCTACAGGATCAGAAAGAAGGCAGAATACATAAGCAATGACATCAAGGAAATAACAAAGGCGATAAGCGACATAGAGGCCGAGATAGACGAGGTAGACAAGAGGCTTGACGTGCTGTATGCGGCCCTCAGGAAGGTGATAAGCCAGTCGCATAGAAGGCCCAGGCAGGACAGGAAGATCCCTGAGCCAAAGCCGCAGGAGATAAGCCTTGCAGACATAGCGATAATAAAGGACAACACCAATCCTAAGCGCGCAGGCAATGAGGACGGTGAGTGACTGAAGATCACGTTTTTCGGAGCAGCAGGGGAGGTCGGCAGGAGCTGTATAATGCTTGAGTCGAAAGACACGCGCATACTCCTTGACGCGGGGATAAAGCTAGGGGCCCAGGTTGAGTTTCCAATCATTCCTGACAGCGAGTTCAGGACGATCGACGGGATCGTGGTAAGTCATGCGCATCTTGACCACTCCGGCTACCTTCCGCACATTTATACCGCCGGATATGAGGGCTATACATATACGCTGAAGCCCACGTTCGAGCTCACAAACGTGCTGATAAGCGATTATATACGGATTTCAAACCCGGACAACATAAAGAAGGAAGGTATCGGAAAGATGTCGAGGAAGCACAAGCTCGTCGAATACCATCAGGAGTTTAAGATAAAGGACCTGACGCTAAAGCTTATACCTGCAGGCCATATCCTCGGAAGCGCGATGGTAGAGATAAGCGACGGCACGGAAAGGCTGATATACACCGGCGACTGCAATTTCAGGACCACAAAGCTTCTGGATCCCGCATATACCGAGAGCCTCCATGCTTCAACCCTGATAACAGAATCGACATATGCGGGCGACAACGACGTCTTTGAAGGCGAGAAGAAGACTGCAGACCTGATGGTGTCAAGCATAGGCGAAACGATAAAGCAGGGGGGCAAGGCCATAATCCCGGCATTTGCAGTGGGAAGGGCGCAGGAGACGCTGCTCCTGCTCGACGACTATATGAAGTCGGGGATACTTCAGAAGGTTCCGATATACATGGATGGGATGATAGGCAAGGCAATGAGGATACACAGGCATAACGTGGTCTACTGTAGGGACGAGCTGCAGAAGCGCATACTCCTCAACGACGACGACCCTTTCAAGAGCAAGAACTTCTACAACGTCACTACAAGGCAGCAAAGGGCGAAGATCATGGACGGCCACGAGTCAGGTATAATAGTCACAACCAGCGGCATGATCTCCGGAGGCCCGATCATGAGGTATCTGCAGCACTGCGGAAACGACCCTGCAAACAAGCTTATCATAGTAGGATACCAGGCCCATGGAACCCTTGGAAGACTCCTGCTCGAGGGGGCAAAGGAGGTCATGATAGACGGAAGGAAGACAAAAATAAGCATGCCAGTTGAGAAGTACCACCTCTCCGCGCATGCTGACAGAAGGCAGCTCATGAGCTTTTTCGGCAGGATACACGGCCTGAGAAACATACTGATCGTGCACGGCGAGCCAGGAAAGGCGAAGGAGCTTCAGGCCGCGCTTAAGAACAAATACAATGCAGTCCATCCTGCGCTCGGAAGCGATCATACGGTGTGATTAGCCGCGCTCCACTGCGAATCCCTGGTAATCCATGATGCCGCTTCTGGACTCTTCAGGGAATTCATCGTCATCCTCAGAGAACTGCTCAATGCGCCTTACCTGAGGTCCGCTTACAGTATCAACGTCTATCTCATTTCTGAAGGCAGCCAGGGCTTCAGGGCTTCCATCCGCAATTATCCGCACGCTCCCGTCGCCGGAGTTCCATACAGCCCCCTTTATCCCGCATCTGCCGGCAGCGCCCCTGACGAAGGCCCTGTACCCGACACCCTGTACGAATCCATGCACGACGAGCAAGACCCTCATCCGATTACCCGCTATACGCACTGTGAGATTATCCTGAGCCCCTCCTCTGCCGTCTTTTCGTCTATGTTAAGGGCAGGGAAAAGTGTGAAGGTATCATGGCCTGTATTAGACATGATGACGCCATGTTTCAGCGCCCTCCCCACTATCCGCAGCGCATAGTCCCTGTGCCTGAATCCGACTCCGATTGCAAGGCCAACAGCCCGTATCTCAGGGCTGTGCCTGAACTGCATCCCCCTAAGCTGTTCTTCAAACCATCTGCCCATCGTTTCAGCCTTCTTCCACAGCTTGCCTTTCATTATGTACCTAATGTTCGCCATCGCTGCTTCCGTGGCGAGCGGCATCCAGCCAAACGTGGAGTAGGTGCTGAAGTCGAATTCCATGGAATCTGCAATCTCGTCCGTCACTACCGTTGCGCCGAGCCCCGCATGCCCGCCTGTGATGGCCTTGCCAAGGGTCATTATATCTGGTTTCAGATTGTAATGTTCCGAGGCAAAGAGCCTTCCTGTCCTTCCAAAGCCTGTTGCAACCTCGTCCATTATCAGGTCAGTGCCGTAGCTCCTGCACGCATCGCCCACAATTCCGAAGAACTCCCTGTCTGGCACTACGACCCCTAGATTGCACACAATCGGTTCAGAGATGTACGCTGCAATCTTTTCGGTCTTTAGGAGCTTCTCGACCGCCCTTCCTGCATCGGCGTCGAAAGGCGGGTTGATCCTATGGCAGCCAGGCAGTAAATTCTTCCAGTGCGCCCTGAAGCCAGGGCCGCCTACACTCATAGCTCCGATGGAATGGCCGTGATAGCCTCCAAGCGAGACAAAGCCAGTCCTGCCTGTGTGCACCATGGCGGATTGAAGTGCGATTTCCACGGCCTCGGTCCCTCCCGTCGCCCTGAAGCTCTTTCTCAGCCGGCCTGGCGTGATTCTGGCAAGCGTCTCGGCTAGTTCCGCCCATGGCTTGTAAAGGAGATACGGGTCTACATAGCCAGGGCCCCTGAACTTCCTCATCCGCCCAAGCACGTAATCGTTATTCCATCCTATGTTTCCGACGTTCCATCCCATTATGAGGTCTATGTACCTCCTCTTTCCGGAATAAATGCAGCTGCCCCGCGCGCCGGTTACCTCCACTGGCAGGGCCTTCTCATCGCGAAACAGGTATCTCGAGTCTTTGCCACGCACATCCATCCTACCACAACTCCATGCGATTCAGACCATTTGGATTATTATACTGCAGGAAGGCGAGTGAACAGACACTTCCGGCTACATCTGGTTCTAGCTCTTTTACGGACCAACTCAACTTCATTGCGAGTTGTTTTCCGTTTTTATATGCCTCTTTCATGCCCTCAACTCGCCACTGGGGCGACGGGTCTGCGGAGCGGATCATCCATCATCTCAGACTCTTCTTGCAATAACACAGTAGCCATGATAATGTTTCCTCATTGCATGCATTCGGGCTATCTTGTACCCATTAAGGAGCCGTATTAGCTCTTCCTTGTCCAACGAATGATGCGGCACGCCCTTCTCAATCCCAGACAGCGGAACATAAGTATGCTTCTCGATCCAACGGTGCGTTACAGGTCTTCCATATTCTACCAATGCCTTTTCGAGTTTTTGTGATCCCTCATAGCTGGGAATCTGTAAGAATAAATAACCCTTGGACTTAATCACCCTATTGATTTCCCTGAATACCCTTTTCAGAGTACTTGCATTTGTATGATGAATAGATCTTGTTGCTATGATCAAATCAAAATAGTGATCTTGATACGGCAGGCCTTTTGTAAAGTCATGGCATTTAAGGTCTGCATGCAATTTGGCTTTTGCAAGACGTTTTTTTAACTGCTTCAGTATCTGTGGGTAGTTATCAATGCCGAATACATTATGTCCTTTGTCAGCGAAATAAAAGACATGCCTTCCGTGTCCGCAGCCGATGTCCAAGACTTTTGAATTGGCACAGAGATTTTTGTTTATGAATGGTATCTCTGGTTCTACCTTGTAGCCTTTACTCTTGTACCATGTGGTCCAGTTAGATGACATGAACTACAATGGGCTGAATAGTCTTATAAAAGCTCCGCGATATTTCCTGAAAATATGCGGATCTTTACAATTCTGTTGTCGTAAGCAACCGTATGGAGTCACAGGGATGTCGATGTAAATGCGATTGCACCCATCGGTAAAAGATGTAAATGCTGGTTAATGCCTTCTTCTCCACTCTGAGATAGAAATATAAGAGAACACTGCGTAAACTACAATATGTATATCTTCATTGATGAGTCTGGCACCACGGACGAAACGAGCAAGCAGAAGTTCTTGGTGATAAGTTTTGTAATTTCTGAAAACAAGGCTTTTGTAGACAGACTAATCTTCAAGATAAGACGCCAGTGCGAACTTAAGTGCAAGGCGATTAAAAGAAGAGAGTTGAGCTACCACGATTTGACGCCGTTTCAAAGAGAGATTGCAGTAAAACCAATGACCCTAATGTCGATAGGAATGTACCAAAATCCAAAAGAGGACGTACATGCCTTCGGTGCTATACTGGCCTGTGCTAACGGCCTTTGTTTTCATACCTCAGTCTCTGACCATAGGGTTCCAAACCATACCTTTTGCAATACTCGGTGGTGACAGCCCTTACATGTTCAGAAATCAATATTGACTTCGAAAGAATAAAGAAGACAACTTGATTGTCAGAAACCAAATAAACAGGAAAGTTTGTTGATATATTCCTGTTAAGGGCCGCTTTCATGCTCTTAAAATATCTCTTCCTTTTTACCCGCGGTATGTACTGGAATATCATGAGTACTGAATTATCGTTCATCCTAGAGTATATGCCGCATATCTCACCGTAAGTCACATGCCCGTCTGATGGTTTATGTGAATTTAACGGCTCTATGCCTATATCAGGGTCCAGAAGTACAACGGCGCCGCCGAGCATGCTGTCGGGTATGCCTTCAAAATAGCTCTTCCTCTTTGCATTAGAAAAATACGTGTTGCCGGCGTATACATTAAATACCCGGCATCCGGAACCTGCAGTTCTGAAAAATCCCGAGAGTTCGACTATGTTCCGTTTGTCCTCATGCAAGCAATTCATTAGAAAACCTGCAAGAACTCTATTTTGTATGCCGACATGATTTCCTTTATACAGAATCTTGCTTCCATGGGTGCTTTTTGTGTCCGGCGTTAGCATCGGTATTAATGTTAAACTGCTTGGCCCTCCTTTGCATAGCAGGCTAAGCGCTAAATCATACTTAAACAGATCCCTGATATCTGCAAAATACTGGTTTTTCATAAGACCAATAGGACTTGGCAATGCTATAATAAATATTTTTAGGGAAAGACGATATTATGGCGATAGAGGCAACAATATGTTACATTAGGGGTGGTGGCAGGGTCCTTCTTAAGACGTCAGTCAGGGGCATAAGCAAGGGATATTGGAATCTTCCCGGAGGTAAAATACAGCGACCCGAAACTCCACGGCAATGCGTCGTGCGGGAGGTTCTCGAAGAAACCGGCCTGAGGATCAAAAACGTATCAAAAAACGGAACGATGCGTCTGTATGATGAGCCGGAGAGACTGTTTTATATAATTCATGTGTTCTCTTCAGGCAACTACGACGGTGTTTTGCATTCCACAGAGGAGGGGTGGGTGAAGTGGTTCGATATTAATGCAATGCCATTTGAAAAGATGTGGGGCACTGCCAGATATGTAATGCCACTAATCATCCAAGGCAAGAATATAAACGCCAGCTTCCTGATCGACAAGCGCAGGAATGTTATTGGCTACAGAACAGGAAAAGGCGGCCAGAGCGCCGGCCTTCGATGGAAACCTCTACCGCTTGAGGACCTTAAGTATGCCACCGGAGATGCCCGTCCAGCATCCGGGGGTAGGATCCAACAGTGAGAAGTGACCGGTTTTAGGTATTTCTATCCGGCTGCGTCTACAGACTCTTCCTGATTATCTCAGCATACTTTCTCCTGAGCTTCGAGAAGCTCGCCTGGTTGAGGCTTAGGTACTTCAGGTCCTCCATTCTGAATTCGTCTAGGATTTTTCCGAGCAACCTGACATGGCCGACGAAGCCATGCTCCGCTGCAATCCCCCTCAGCTTTCCCACGTCGGCACCGGAATAGAAGAGAAGTCCCAGAATGTCTATCGCATCCTTGGTACCCTTCTGGCTTGCAAGCCTGTCTGCTGCTGCGCCGAGCTTGAGGAGAAGGAGCGCCTCTGCTGTGGGGACCTTGAATCCCTCTATGTGCGTGGAGTACCTCCCGATCAGGTCCTTTGCAGGAAGCGACAGTTTCGAGTAACCTGGCAGGTAGATGTCGATGTCGAAGAGGTCGAGTTTTGCCTCATACTTGTGCAGGCGTTCGTTCTTCTCGAGCCTATAGGTGCCTTCAAGCTGCCTGAGCACGGGATAGTCCACCACCACGTCTATGTCCTTCGACTTCTGGAGCTTTGTGTACAGATAGACGGCCCACCCTCCGATGAGAGTGAACTTGAACTCCTTGTTGAGCTCCTGAAGCTTCTCCCAACTTGCACGAGTGATCTCGCTGTTCCAGAACTCGGTCATATTCCAAGCCTCTTCTCCAGGGCCGCGACAAAGTCCCTAGCATACCACTCCTTGAGGTTCCACAGGTCCACGAACATCTGAGCCGTACAGACCGAGGAGTGCTTTAGTTTGCCGTTCGCAATCTCTGCGTCGAGCCTCTCATCCGGTTTGAGCACGACCAAGTTTGGAGGACCGGCCTTTTGCCTGAACCTCCTTATTATCTCTTTTGTCCCTTCTGCTGTGGCATATGCATAGACCTCGCTGTAGTCTGCAGGCGCGTCCTTGAACATTAGCTTGTATGCAGTATAGCAGGTGAAGGCCACCTCATCAGGCATGTTGCGCTCTATCTCCCTAACAGGCTCTTCCGCTCTTGTCCGGTAGAGCACGTCATTAGATACCTTCCTCTTTGTGGCCCAGTAGAGCAGCAGGCGGGACAGCGATATCACCTCGAAGTGGCGCCGGCTCACGCTTACTGCATTTACCGCTTCGAGATTCGAGACTGCCCCGTTAATGGTGCTTAATGACAGGCCAAGCAGTCCGGATAACTCCAGCTGCGTAAACTTCCTCTTCCCGTCTATATACGCGCATCCGATCTCCCTGTATACGATCTCCTGCTTCTTCATATTTCAAATTTGAAGAGTCTTATATTTATATGTTTCTAAAATGATCGAAACATTTATATATAAGGTTTTTATTTTCCGAAATACTTATAGAGGTAGATAGAAGGTATCAGTCCTGATTCCGGAATGCCGGGCAGCGGCATGCTGGAATATTATATCTCTCGCACGTATAACGAATCTGGCTGTCTCCCTAGCCAGCTTGGAGGGCCAGCTTGCCTCTTCTATAAGCATTTTGAGCATCTTTCCCTGTAATCTGGCTTTCCTTGGGCTTGGCCTCAATTTCGGCAGATTCTAGCGGTTCTGGCATTATGTAACTCTCTTCGTAGTCCTTGAAGCCCTGCATGTCCTGATTAATTCCTTGACTTGTGACTTGTCCTTTATCAAAAATGACATTCCCCATACAGGCTTGTCGCCATCAAGAAATATGGAGGAATAGATCTGTGGCCTTGGTTCATTGGAGTTCTTGAAATTATATATGGTGTTTGCATAGCTTCCGACTTCCCTGACAGTGGTCACGCCGTTATATACCAGCATCTTGTTGAAGTATTCGAAAAGCTTGATCTGGGGATAGTTCTGCGCGAACCTTACCAGATGCATGTGCATGTCTATCAATCCCGACGAAAGGAACCGAGTATTTACCGCAGCACCTTTGAAATCCCCCGGCTTGCCTACTTTCAATATGACCCCGTTACTTATAAGCACTGAAGCATTGCTGACGAGAACATTACCGTCAAACATCGTCTCTGCATTTATTATCAGTTTTTGCATGATATCAGTCAAACCTTTGATTTATTTAGGGAGCCAAAACCTATTACATAGATTGGTAGCTCCTCCTTGTCAGGTCCAGAAGTTCCTCGATCTGAAAAGGGAAAAATACAGAAAAGTTGAAATCAGCCTCTTGGACGCCAAGAATAGATGGAGGCACAAGGCATCCTGCGTAAAGTGCGACGGAGTTTGTGTGCTGAAAGTATACTAGCCGCATCAGAGTAGTATTTAATACTTATAATCCTTACTTTTAGTTATGGAAATTAAGTTCTCCAAAAACAGCATATCGCTTGACCAGAAGGAACTTACTACTCTCGATAAGTTAGTCATTAAATTCATTGAAGCAATGGATGACATTGACTATGTAATCGTGAGCGGATACATAGCAATCTTTTTTGGCAGGATAAGAGGCACAGAGGACATCGACATACTGCTAAATAAAATGGACATGAAACAAATCGAAGAACTCCACAAAAAACTTCTCAAAAACAATTTTTACCCGGTAAACAATGTGGAAGATGCCAAAGACGC
>JAJZKF010000062.1 GCA_021804305.1 Microcaldota archaeon
CACATAAGGTACGTCACCATACAGAATTGGTCAAAGAACGTCTACAACCTCGTTACGCAGAGGGCGCATGCCGCAGAGGGGGCCAGGGTGGAGTGGATCGATGCGAATATAGGCAGCAAGATAAACATGAAATATCCAAGCATATACCTCAACGGCGAAGGCGCTAGCGGTGAGGTCCTATCGATAGCCCTTGCAGGAGAGAATCAGGTGCAGGACTCCGGAGGAAAGATATACCATCTGGCTTCTAACACAACTTCAAAGATAATATCCAAGAGTGTTTCTAAAGGGTCCGGTGTGACAAGCTTCAGGGGGCTTTTACATGTTGCCAAGAACGCCGCAAATGCCAAGTCGCACGTATCATGCGATGCTCTTCTCCTTGATGATGAAGCAAAGACCAATACATATCCATACAACCAGATAAACAGGAGCGATGCCATGATAAGCCACGAAGCCAAGGTAGGCAAGATAAGCGACGAAGAGATATTCTACTTGATGTCAAGGGGCATCTCCGAGGACGATGCCACAGCAATGATAGTCCTTGGATTCATAGAGGATCTCACAAAAGTCCTTCCGCTGGAATATTCACTAGAGCTCAAGAGACTCATAAAGCTCGACACGAGCAAGGGCGTAGGTTAGATACCACAAGGTGCAAAGATGCAGTCACGACAGGCGTTTTTAGACGACGCCATAGCGAACTACAGGTCACTACCGCTAGAGACCAATCCGCTCTACAAGAAATACTGCCTAGACGTGCCGCTTCCTGAGGACGGCGGCTCAAATGACAGCGTCAACGCAGATGCCGTGGCGAACCAGATCTCCGAGCGCACCAGGATAAAGTTCGATGCGGTAGTGTCCGCAAGTCGCGCAATCAGTGCAAACAGTTCGGTGAGGATAGTCGAGGCTGCAAATGCAGAAGAGAAATTCCTCCACGAAAAGCTGTTCAAGAGCAGCGAGGACAAGCTAGCGGCGTATTCAAATGCCCACTCAAAGTATTTCATAATAATAGACTCTGACGAGAGGAGGCCGCACGCCATAAACCTTCTTTTCCTTAACAGCGGCACTCTTCCTGTGCAGGTAATCGTCAACGCCAAGAGCGGTTCAAAGGTTAGCATATTTGAGGTCTTCGCCTCTGAATCTAAAAGCGCCGGATCGGTAGTGGCACTTCACGAGATCATTGCAGGGGAGGGATCAGACGTCGAGGTAAATGTGCTGCACAACGAGAATGCAAGTTCTAATGTAGTTAACCTATACAAGGCCAGCGTTGCAAGCAGCACAAAGCTCCGAGCGAACTTCATATTCAATGGTGGCCTTATGACAAAGTCAAAGGGCATTGTAGATTCTTCAGGCACAGAAAGCGACGTTGAGATAAACGAGATAGCCTTCGGAAGCAACGAGCAGAGGTTCGACCTAGGCAATTCTCTGGCAAACACTAAACCGAGAAGCCGGGTCCAGCTCAATTCAGGCGCAGTGCTCGACGGCAAGTCGCAATGCATGCTCAAGGGATATGCAAAGGTGGAGAAGGGCACTAAAGGATGCTTCTCAAAGATAACTGAGAGGGGCATACTCCTGAGCGGAGATGCGCACATCGATGCTCTGCCTGACATGTCTATAGACTACAGCAACGAAGTCAAGGCCACCCACTCGGCAGCCACTTCTCCAATAGACCGAGAGGCGCTCTTCTATTTGCAGTCAAGGGGGCTTGGGGAAGAGCAAGCGAAGAAGATGTTCATAACGGCATTTATATCAAAGTACATGTCAAATATAACAAACGGGGCTGCTAGTGAGATTGCGATGTCAGTGATGCTTGAAAAGCTTGAGAGAGGAACCTTCGGCGTGATGTCCGACCTGAGCGCTAAGGGAGTCTGGATAAGCAAATAGGTGAAAAAATGTTATTGGAGATAAAGAATCTTTACGCCGATGCGGAGAAGAGGAATGTGCTTAAGGGAGTCAATCTTAAGATAGGCGAAGGCGAGCTGCACGTGCTCATGGGGCCTAACGGCAGCGGAAAGACAACACTCGCTAAATCTATAATGGGACATCCGCAGGTTGCCATAACTCAAGGTGACATATGTGTAGATGGGAAGGCCATAAATGACCTGCCCGTTAACGAGCGCGCCAAGCTAGGAATCTTCCTACAGTTCCAGAACCCTGTGGAGATAGAGGGCCTTGGCATAGTCAACTTCCTAAACTCTGCGAGGGGATCGCTCAACAAGGAGAAGATCTCTTACAAGGAGTTCATGGGTGAGATAAGGGAGAGCGGCAGGACGCTAAAGCTAAGAGATGATCTCATAGGAAGATCCTTAAACTACGGATTCTCAGGAGGAGAAAAGAAGAAGATGGAGATACTCCAAATGGCCATGCTCAGGCCAAAGCTTGCGATACTCGACGAGCCGGATTCAGGCCTGGACATCGACGCCGTGAAGGTTGTTGCGGAGAACATAAACGAGATAAGGAAGAGAACCAACATGGGCATACTGCTCATAACCCATTATAGTAGGATATTGAACTACATGGATCCCCAGTTCATACACATAATGGCAGACGGCAAGGTGGTGAAGGAGGGTGGAAAAGAATTAATAACACAGATTGAGAAAGAAGGATATAATTTGGATGAGAAAGAATGAGCTCACTGAATGTCGATGAAATACGCAAGGACTTTCCTATACTTAGCACAAAGGCCAACGGAAAGCCTCTTGTATTCCTTGACAGCGCCTCGACGTCGCAGAAGCCGCGCCAGGTAATCGAAGCCGTAAAGGATTACTACGAAACCTACAACTCAAACATACACCGCGGTCTCTACCAGATATCGATGAAGTCCACCGATGCGTACGTTGAGTCTAAGGAACTGGCTGCAAAATTCATAAATGCAGAGTCGTACCGCAGCATAGTCTACTGCAGAAACACTACAGATGCGATAAACATAGCCGCGCTCTCATATGCAGAGCCAAGGATAAGCGCAGGCGACCACATACTCATAACTGACATGGAGCACCACAGCAACATAGTGCCGTGGCTAATGTTGGCAAAGAGAAAGAACGCGGTCCTCGACCACGCCGGTCTTGTGGACAAGTCCTTTGTCGATATGGAAGATTTCAAGAAAAAGCTTGAGCTAAAGCCTAAGATAGTCGCATTCACCAACGCGTCAAATGTCCTTGGGACTATAAATGACGCAAAGCTAATGACAAAGCTTGCGCACGACGCAGGCGCAGTCGTGCTGCTTGATGCGGCGCAGTCGGCACCGCACGGAAAGGTAGATGTAAAGGATATCGATTGCGACTTCATGGCATTATCCAGCCACAAGATGCTTGGGCCATCCGGCATCGGCGTCCTGTACGGAAAGGAGGAGATCCTTGAGGAGACAACACCCGCCATAGTCGGCAGCGACATGATACGCACAGTAACCTTCGATTCAGCCGAATGGAACGAGCTTCCCTGGAAGTTCGAATCAGGAACTCCTAATATAGAGGGGGCAATAGGCTTCGGCGCAGCGATAAAGTATCTTAACAGGGTAGGCCTTTCCAACATAAGAGAGCACGAGCTCAGTCTCCTAAGATACGCTTTCAAGAGGCTTGAAGATGTCGGAGGATTGCAGACCTTCGGACCAGGCGTCAAAGACATAGAGCAGCGCGAGGGACTCATATCCTTCAACATAGACGGCGCCCATCCGCACGACGTCTCAACGATATTCGATACGGAGGGGATAGCAATCAGGGCCGGACACCACTGTGCAATGCCTCTTGTGATGGGCGTTCTTGGGCAGCCAGCCGTGTCAAGGATGAGTTTCTACTTATACAACAAGCAGGAGGAAATCGACAAAGTAGTTGACGCAATCGATAAGGTCAGGAAGGTGCTCAGGCTCGGAAATAAATGACATCTCTATGATCCGAACCATGCCGTCCTTGCCAGCACCATGACTATTATGTCCTCGAAGCTTATGTGCTGCCTCTTCTCCCTTGCGATATAAAGATTCAGGCCATTTATCCTCTCCTTAAGGGAGAAGAGGCAGCAC
>JAJZKF010000063.1 GCA_021804305.1 Microcaldota archaeon
CACACCAACGGTCTTGGACACCACGATATCACACTATTACAGCGGCTTTATTGATATATATCAGTTTGCGTTTGCAGCGTCAACAGTCTAATCCTTCCTGATTGGCAGCCTAGGCGAAGCCTTTATTGAGTTCACCACATCAATGGCGAGCTTCCTGTTCTTCTCTGTGTCCAATATCATGTAGATCGGCTGGTTGAAGCCGTAAGAAAGCTCTATATTCTGTGCACTCCAACTCTGATTTGAGTACCAGTAGCTCTTGTCCATCTCTGCGAATATCCTGCCCACGTCCACTCTGTAAATCTTTTCTATGTTCTCCGGGAATAGCATTGCGTTCCTGGCGTATTCGAACGCTTCATCATCATCCATATGCTCAAAGTGGTATTTGAGCTCCCTGTATTTGTCCACGTTTTTGAGGTACAGATTTTCACTCTTTCTTAAGAAACCTAGATACCCCATTATGCTTTCCTCTATCGCTTTCACCGATTCATGATGGCTATCCTTCCTCCTCCCTACAAAAGCAGTTTGGTCCATGCTACCACGGTAAACTCTCAAAATCATGATATTTAAATCTTTTTATGAGGCGCCTTGGCAATCCACGCCGTGCATGGAAATGCAATTCAGCATATGCTAATTTAAAGCATTTCAAAAAAATCCAATTGTTTATATGGAACCAGATCCTGCAAGGAGGCGAGTGCCTCATGGGCAGATAGTCACGGAGGTGTTTCCTGTCCTTAGCGCAAGCCACACCCCTGAAATAGACCTGCATGAGTACAGGCTGCGCATCTATGGCGAGGTTGAGTATGAGCTCAGCATCTCCTGGGACGAGCTGATGGCGATGCCAACTGAGGAAAAAACCGTTGACGAGCACTGCGTGACGCGGTGGTCCAGGCTTGGTGACACGTGGGAGGGAATACGCATCAGATACCTGCTTGACAAAGCGAAAATCAAGGAATCCGGCCATTTCCTTATGCTCAGATCCTCGTATGTCGGATATTCTGCAAATGTTCCCATGGAATACGTCGACGACGAATGCCTCGTAGCATTCAAGTTCAACGGCAAGCCTCTTGAAAAGGAACATGGCGGTCCGGTAAGGGCTCTCATACCCACGCTATACCTGTGGAAGAGCACCAAGTGGCTGGACGGGATAGAGGTCATGAAGGAGGACAAGGCTGGATTCTGGGAAAAGAGGGGATACAACATGCGCGGCGACTACAACAAGGAGGAGCGCTACTGGAAAGGAATGAACTTCGTCAACAAGCTTTTCTTCTTCGGCCAGAAGGACGACGACTGAGCGCTCAATGCAGAGAGTATGCGCCTGCAAAGCTCTATATATCTGAAAAACTGAATAGTATAATCTAGCATAGCAAGTGCATATTGATGGATTTCACAAAAAGGCAGCATACTCAAAAGCGCAACGCCCCGATAGCGTCGCTCCAGGAAGCATACCAGTCGATAAGCAGGGAGGTAGCCCCCGCAGCCGTTATAGGAAACTGGGCCCTCAGGCTATCGGTTTTTGACAACACGTCGTGGGACACAAGCGGCATAGAGATCGCCCTGGCGCGCAAGCCAAAGCAAGGAAGCCTCAAGTCCCTTATTCGGCAGGGCTACGAGCCGCTGGAGCACGAGGAGCATGCTGACGGCTCCGAAAGGCGCACCATGCTCAAGCCGGAGAAAGGCTATTCGATACCAGTGACTATCGTATACGACAAAAGCGGCAGCTTCTACACATACGGCATACCGACAAGCGCGATGTTCTACAACTCAATAGACATGGACGTGCCTCGTGTCAGGATAGCCGGAAAGAAGATCATGCTTTCTTACGAGCTGCTCGCTGCGCGCAGCGCACGCACCACCACTAGCATCCAGGCAGAGAGGGAGCATGCATACGCGGCATACAGGCTTCTCGGAGAGCTCTACAATCTTGACGTGAACAGCTTCATAATGGATCTTAGCCAGGCCGCAAGTCCTTCACAGGGAGTGTTCTACGACCTCATCAGCTTCAGCTCAATGAAGCAGTCAATCAAGCCGAAGGCTGCCTGGCCGGACGGGCTTGCCCTTGCAATCATAGCTGAGGAGGCAGCCAGGCTGCGTTCTCTGATAAGGGATTCGCGGAGCCAAAGCAGGATCCAGGGCTGAAAGCCAGTCGCAGGGCTGAAGAAAAGCTATTTATATGAAGTGCTGCGCTAGTTTACTGATAAAATGCTTAAAACTCCCAGCGTGAACAAAACGCTGAAATCAGAAGCTGAGAGCCAGCACGGGGAGTACAACATACCCGCATCACTCGTGCAGAAGGAGTACGAGGCAATATCCCTAATTTTCGGCACAACCGTGCTCATAGGCGGCAGGGCAGTCAACGTCCTTTCACAGGGAACTTTCAGGAAAACACCTGACATAGACCTGCTCGTGCAGCACGACATGAGCCGCGAAAGGCTTTCGATGATGGAAGCTCGGGGCTGGATACAGGATGATTCAGGAGTCAAGGACGGAAAGCACCACTTCAGGAAGGACATCAGCTACAAAGGGGTAGAGATGTCTATGGCGGCTGACATAAACACGCTGAACGGAAGGGACGCGCTCTCCAGCCTTGACAAGCGCGAGATAATGAAGCACGCAATACCTGTCAGCACGCAGTCAGGGAGCGATGCAGAGATGCTGGTTGCGTCGCCCGAAGCACTGATAGCCATGAAATTCTCAGCAATAGAGAACATGAAGTACACTGCAAACAGGCAGGAAAGCGTCGACGTCACAAAGCACATGGAGGACATATACAGGCTTTTCTCCGAATACTACAAATCTGACGAGGCCATTTTCGCCTCCCGCCTCAAGAAGATAAAGCCTTTCTTCAAGGACGCTTCCATGTATGGAAAGCTCGAAGAGTCAATAGGAGACATAATAGATGCGGGAAGGGTGAACCTCTCCATTTATTCGAGGAAAGGCGCGATGCTTTTGGAGGTGCTCGACGCGATGGAGTCGAGCGAGGAGGAGCGCGAGGAGAGGCGCAGCATGAAGAGCCTCGAATCTATGGGCCAGTCGGTCAGGTTCAACTTCCTTCTGTCAACAATGAGGTCGGATTCCGAACGCGTGAATTCAGATGCAGTGGCTCCGATCGCCTTCAGGGCTGCGCATGAATTCTTTGGCGGCAAAGTCGGCGAATTCGGCAGGGCACTTTACTCAGCAATGAAGAAGGCTGGCCCTTCGGCGTATCCAATGCTTGGCGGCCTCAGGGAAGGAGACTTAATCTCAAAAACGGCAGCCGCAGTTGAGAGGGGGGCGAAGGCAATGCCTGAGCTTGCCGAGAGGATTGCAGCTTCAAGCGAGATATACTCGACTGCAGTCAAAATTATATTCCAAAAGGAGACCGGGGAGATCGCTCCTTTAAAGGAGGATCTCATGGCGGCGCGCTCGCTTCTAAAAGAGCACTGGGGCACGGTAGAAATCTACCTCAAGGAGAACTGGGACAGCATAGTTGCGGGCTCTGATAGGTTCTTCCAGAATGAGAGTGGAAAGAGAATAAGCATAACAAAGAAAGCCCTTGCGGAAGCGCTTGCAAAAATGTAGCCAGCTGCTGCAGTTCAATCATCCGGGAAATCAGCTGGTGACCTTGTTGTAGTCCCCGCCTGGCGCAAAAAGTATCTTCTGATAAGTTCCGCTGCCCCTGATTATCTTGTAGCTGTGCTTGGTGTTCTTTGGGACGAACACCACAAATGGCGTTTCCATAATATGCTTTTTGGTGCCAAGGCTTATCTCTACCTCCATCCCTTCAAGGAGCCTTCCGAAGCCAGTGAACACCATTATGGCGTTGACTGTGTGACTCCTGAGCTTGGCAGGCTCATAGGGTTTTTTTATTCCCCTCATGACCCTCTCTATCATGTAGACATTTCCATCTGGAAAGTTGTTCTTGTCAAGGAACACGAGCTTTTCATAAAGG
>JAJZKF010000064.1 GCA_021804305.1 Microcaldota archaeon
CTTTTAGGCTGTACGATTCTACACCGAACCTGAGGTTTTTCCCTCCGTCCGAATAGCCGTCGAATCTGCATATGAATGGCTCTCCCCTCCCTGCATTCAGTACAATGGCCTCTCCCCTTCCGAGATTTCTTAATGCTCTCTTCACCTCCGCAAGCCTGTTCATCTCGCTTCCGCCTGATATAAAATTCGCCATGTAGTTCATCTCCTCCGGCTCTCTCTGCACAAAAGCCATGATGAGTGAGGAATTGCCCCTGACATCCTTTCCGAGCCCCTTCGCCCTCTGCGATACCGATATCACGCCAATCCCATATTTCCTTCCCTCTGCGGTGATCCTGTCCAGTATCTTGCTCTCGCATATCTTCTCAGCTTCGTCTATAACTACGTATAATCTCATGCTTCCGGATTTTCCCATCTTCATCATGTTGCCGTACACTCCCCTCAAGAAGCCTTCCATGTAGACAATCTGTGCCTCTGCGGTGTGTAGCCTCGTCATCAGCGAGACGCTGTTCTGCGATATCATCCTTCCGATGTCTGCGCTTCTGCCTGCGCTCCCCGAATCCAGGACAGAGAGCTTCCTCATGAGCGAATCAAGAGTGTTGGCCTCTGCCTTGTCTGCATGCCTGCGGAATACTTTCATCGTAAAGAAAAGATCCCTGAGCGCAGGATCTGTCCCATTTCTTTCCGCTATCCTGTACGTGTACGCAATGCATTTGTAGAGAATATAGCTCTGCACACTTCCAAGGGAGAACACCTTCCTGAACATGGCTGACAGCTCGCCTGTCTTCTCTTTCCCGTCCACGCCGTCCAGCCCCATGATATTTATGCCGTTGTAGGCAGCGTCGTATACCTCTGCACCAATCCTGTTGGCAACGCCGAGATACTCTCCGTGCGGATCCAGCACGGCTATCTTCACCCCTTCTGAGCTTAGCTGTCTTATAATCAACTTGCACGCGTTTGACTTTCCCGAGCCGCTCTGTCCAACAATTGCGATGTGTGGATTCAGGCCTCTAACGATGCATAATCTCTTCCTGAAAAGAAAAGGCTTCTTCCATTGCCAGTACCTCGCATTCCCAAGATAAATACCATTCAGCGAGAGTCCTGACACGATATCTCCGATACCCTTATTTGAATCTCCAATAATCATGACAACACCTGTTTTCAAGCCGTATGTTATACTGCTGCCATGCCCACTATCTTCCTGAGCAGCCGCAGTTCCTCCAGCTCCTCACTTCGCGGCAATTCCGGAGTCTCCATTATCATCGGCTTGCCGCTCATGCCCGCATATCCGAAAAAGCGAAGGAATCCCTCCGTGCCTATCTCTCCCTTGCCTATATTATCGTGCCTGTCGCGTCCTGAGCCAAGCTCGTATTTCGCATCATTGAGGTGAAGCATACGAACGTTATCAAGCCCTATCTCGCTATCAATATCGTCTATCACCGAGTCCTCCCGTATGTCGTATCCCGCAGCGAAGAGATGGCATGTGTCAAGACAGAATCCAATCCTATCCCTGCCTATCCTGTCTTGCAATTCGCCGAGCTCCTCCAGTCTGCTTCCCACGCTATTTTTCTGGCCTGCGCTATTCTCCAGAAGCGGAATGACCCCATTTGGAATATCTGCATCATCTATGCCTATGGCTACGTTCCTGATCCCCTTCCCTACACCCTCTCCCAGGTGGCTTCCAAGATGTAATACAAGATACCTCACCCCAAGAGCTGCGCATCTATCCGCATTCTCCCTCAGTGCGTACACGGACTTGTTCCTGGTGTCCTCATTTCCTGATGCAAGATTCGGGAGGTAAGGCATGTGCGCAGCTACCGGACTTATATCATACTCCACAGATTTCCTCCTAAACTCAGATATCTCCAGAGTGCCCAGATTCCTGGATTCCCAACCCCTGGGATTCCCTGTGAATATCTGCATTGCTGTGCATCCGATATCCTTTGCTCTGTCAAATGAAAGATCTATGCTCCCGCTTATCGAGACGTGGTATCCTACTCTGGCAGTCGAATCTCCTATGCCATCGCCCTGTAAGAATCAAGGGCACGCTCAAGTTCCATGCGCTCTTCAACGGTAAGCACTCCCTCCTCCACAAGCTTTTTCATGGAAAGTGCGAATTCAAGGGCGCTTTCCCTATCTTCGCCGCTGAGTGTGGCCAGAATTATCTCGCGTATATCCTTTGCCTTCATAAGCCTGCCTGCATCTTCTGTCCATCTTCCAAAAACACTACTGAATCTCATAAGCACGGATATCTTAGAGAGAGCCAAAAGGAATCTCCTCAGTTCCTCTGCCCTTTCCAGAACCTTCGGGTCTGCTATCTCCCCGTTCTCCAGCCTGCGCATATCTTCCCTGTACTGTGCGATTATTTCCCCTTCGTGCGATAGCATTTCCCCTATGACAAGAAGATATCTTTCTGTTTCCTCAGATTCCTCCGGCAGTGTCGCAACCCGACCGCTTATGCCTGCCCTTCCGTCTTCCACTTCCACAGCCATAGTCTCGATTGCCTCCGCCGCCATGAAATCCTTAAGCCTTGTCAGAATGTCTCCGCACATGAGCCATGCCTGTGAATTTTCCATGCCATTATATGTGTCTCATCGGATATTTATGCCTTACAATCGGCCCTGACGTACCTCCATGACAACGATTATAACTTTTTGCAGCGCATAAGCCTAAGGGGATTCCCTGATCTCGTACAAGAACCTTGAAATCAAAACGTCGGAAAGGGTTTACGTTCCTGCTGACGATTCTTTCTTGGCAGCAGAGCTGCTGTACGAATATCTGGAGGAAGGAGGGGGTAGCATGTGCGATCTTAAGGTGTTGGATCTCGGCACCGGCACGGGATTCCTTGGGATAGCGGCATCGACATCCGAGAAAGTCGGGCATGTGGTGTTCGCTGATATAAACAGAGATGCGATACGCCTTGCAAAAGCAAACGTGGCCGGGAACAGGGCAGTTGTACGCTCAAGATGCGAATTCTTCCACAGCAACATCTTCTCAAGTGTGCGCTATCTGCGCAAGAAGTTTGATCTAATCATATTCAATGCCCCTTACCTGCGAAGCGAGGAAGTACCAGATCTTGAGTTTTCGGAGATGTGGGAAGGCGGCAAGGAAGGAATAGAGCTCTCACTCCGCTTCTTGAAAGAATCAGCAAAATACTTAAATAGCAACGGGAAGATAATATTAGTGGCGAGTTCCTTGAGCAATATAAAGCGTCTGCGTAGGGAAATATCGGGCATGGGTTTCGCCGTAATACGCGAGAAGAAAGCGCATTTCTTCTTCGAGGACATAATCGCCATGCTCATCAGCGCACGGGATGTCTGAGGTAATCTGATGGATAGCGAGGTAAATGAGGTATCTCTTGAAGAGGCCCTGAAGCTTGTAAAAGCGAAGAAGACGAAGATGGTGTGGCTAGGCAGTGAACCGATAGATTACATCTGCCATCTGCTATCCGTAGATCGCGCCAAGTTCAGGGTGATGGACCCCAACGACCTGATTTATTCCGACAAGAAGACTGCAGAGTCGTTCAAGGACAGCGTATTCCTGTGCTATCACGGGAACTCCTCAAAGTACGTTGCCGCCTACCTAAAGGAGAAGTACGGTGTAGAATCGTACAGCCTAAAAGGCGGAGTTACACGGATAGTCGGAGAGATTTTCTGATCTACTACTTCCGTCTGACCGCCTTGTAAACTGTATCTTTCTGATGGTGCATTCTCCTGTCTGCTATCATTTCCAACGCCGTCGCTATCGCTTCGACGTCCCATGCCTTTACTGCGCTTCCCATGGCCCTTATGACTGCGCCTATCGTTGTTTTGGCAAGGCCCCCTTCGCTATAGGTATATTCAAAATCCTTAAGATAGCCGAAGAGGGAGGTGTCTTTCGGAACGTAAACAGGGAGCCACCGCTTCCTTCCGGTGCCTCCT
>JAJZKF010000065.1 GCA_021804305.1 Microcaldota archaeon
TAACACACTCACATAATTCCTGTCAAAAAACCGAACCTAAACCTAAGGAAGTTCCGGCAGCCCCAAACGCCAAACCAATCGCCCCAACAATGACGCCGTTCACTATGATGGCAGGTATGGCTGCTATTATCCAGAGGGCTATGGCCGGCCACATGGTTGTCCCCTGCAAGCTGCGTATAGAGCTCAGGAATATGTACAGCGCCCAAACTATCAGCATTACGATAACCAGAATATACGTCAAGATGCCTGATGAAATCGAGGTAGAAAAAGAGAACAGGATGAGCATCCCTGCCGGGAGCGTGAGTAGCAATAGCGGTACGCTAGAATAAGCGACAGCCGAGAGCGTCGCTCCTATGCTCCCTTTAAACCATCCTAAGAGCCGTCCAATGCCGTGATAAACCCAGCCGTATACGAGTATGTCTATGAGGATTACGAGATAAAGCAAGACCAAACTCATGGCACTGCCAAGCAGAGTAACTCCGCTGCCGCTTATGCCTCCTGTGCCTGCCTGCGCGTTTGCCTGGTACGCCGAGCTAAGACTTAGCAAGTGTGCAACATTAGCGTCGCTGGCGAAATATCCGAACGCAAGCGCCATGATGAGCGTTACGATGCTCTGAAATACAACTGACACCACTGCCTCTGCACAGTAAAATCTCAGGACCTGCAAAAAGCTGCGCTTCCTCTCCGTTTCAGCACCTGCAGGATTCAGAAGTATTCCGAATACGTCCCTCATATCTCCGATAAAACCAGTGCGCCCAGCAGCTTCTTTCTTCCCCGCAGGCCTGTTTGGAAGCGCGGCAGGCTCCGCATATTCCGGCCTGACCTCCTCCGGAGCAGACCCTAAGCAGGGCCTCATCTGCGAGAGGGTCGCTGCCGCCGTATTGCAACGTATAAATACCTTTCCTTCCCATAGTTACCTTATTAGCTTATACTTTTAGGAAGTACAACAGGTAGTTTTGAATGGGAAAGTTTCCAATCGCAGATGAGGCCCTGCTTAGGGTCTGGGTGTGCAGGAAGTGCAAGGCCAGGAATAAACCAGGAGTGCTTAAGTGCAGGAAATGCGGCAGCAAGTACATGAGGGCCAAGCGCAAAGAGAGCAGGGTGAAGAAGTAACTGATGCTTTTAATGTGATTAATATGGCAGAATTGTCACCGATAGAGAACGTGGTCTTCGAGGCCATGAAGGAGCTTGGGGCTACGAACGAGGAGAAAAAGAAGACAGCAGACGACATTGCGAAAAAGTGCAACAGACCGAAAAGCATGGTCAACAACGCCCTCGTGAGCCTGCTCCAGAAGGGCAGTGTGAAGAGAGTGGCAAGGGAAAAGGCCGCTGGATATTACATTGTAGCTTAAGGTCACTAGATGGCTGTGGGATCGATTGAGTTCAATGCCAGGTACAGGGGCTGGCGGCTCTCGAAGAAGATAGAGGTCAGTGATGGCGCGACGCTTATCAGCGTGCTGCCGGAGCTTGTCTCAGTAAGACAGGCGATCTCTGACGAAACCCTCGAAGTCCTCGGCATAGATGTAAAGGCACTTGACAGCTACGCGGCAGGAATAACCAAGGGGAAGGGCTATGCCGCCGCTGGGGAAACGATAAAGAAGCTGGGTTCGAAGGAGACGAAGGAAGCTGTCCTCAGGGCTTGCAAAGGGAAGGAGGAGCTTTCAGGAATAGCTTCTTCACGGCTGTTGAGGAAAGTGGCGGAGATTACCGGCCTTCCTTCCGAAGGATCGCTTAGAACTGCGTGAGCACATGGAGAACGAATGCATTGATTTCTTTGCTGACTACGGAAAATGGATAGCAATAAAACGCATGTCGGTGCGCAGCGAGACTAAGCCGGAGGAGGTCGCATTCCACCTCGCTTCGATAAGGCAGAGCATAGATAAGAAGATATATGAAGCTGCGGGAATCGATACGACAGCACTCGATAGCTATGCAGAATCAGTAGTGTCAGGAAGCAGGAAGCAATTCTCAGCATTGGGGGAAAGGCTTGCTGAGCTTAGCTCAGAGAAAGCCCGCGAAGCCGTCAGAAAGGCCTCAGGCGGGAAGAAGGAGCTTGATGGAGCCGCGGAAGGATACCTTTTCAGGACCGTTGTGCAGAAGATGGGCTTTGACCTCGACGTAAGCCAAGAGATGCTCTCGAAAGCCTACCCTTATCTCAAGGTTCCGAAACAGAGGGGAAGGAAGGCAAAGCAATAATATACTGAAGAATGACTATTCCTGATGAATGGGGAGTTAGGCTAGCTTGGTAGGCTTTCAGGTTTGGGTCCTGAAGACACGTGTTCAAATCACGTACTCCCCAATTCCCTATTGGGGTATGGCTAGAGCTGGCATTTTCTTTTCTGGGATCAGCTTCTTTCGATTACGGCAGTCATGCAGCGGGCCCCGCCGTAGCCCCCAGTGATGTCCTTAAGATCAACAGCGTATACGTCAACACCGTGCTGATTGAGTTCCTTTCTGTGAGGAAAGAGCTGACCGGATCTCCTGAAGGTATGGTAATCCTTCTTTGCCTGCGAGAGAAGGGCGCCGTAGCGCTTCTTATCCTCCTTTGTCTTGAACTCAAGGTTTCCAAGCACCTTCTTCACTATCAGACCGCTATCCACGGCCAGCACTGCACGGTCCTTCACGCAGAGGAAGTTTGACGCGTAGGATAGCTGCTCAAGCGTAGTGAGACCGATCAGGTCGAAGCCTTTTCCCTTTATGTAATCGAAAAGGCTCGGGCTCCCTGGAACCTTCCTGTACGAAGAGCCTTCTTTCTGATAGATATCGACGTAGGCCCGTTTGAGCAGCGCTTCGGATCCGAGCACAAGACCATTTCCTGCCACATTGAAGTACGTATCAAGGTGCATATCCACCATCGGATCGGGGGCAGTTCCGGGTATCAGCGGATTGGATGGCTGATGTACCACGGCTACCTCATCGAAGGACTGCCCGTGCCTGAGCATCTGCTCTGCCCCTTGGGCGTTTGTCCTGTCCCCCGTTCCAACGAGGGCGAAGTCCTTCATAGGTATAAAATCACCGCCCTCAAACGTAGCTGGCGCAGCGCTCTCGTGTGCTATTCGGAGGCCCATCATCTTCCAGAGCATGCGTGTTAGGGAAGGTTCGTTCCTCCTCTGCGGCTTTGACATCCGGGATAGGAATATGCCTTTGTCTGTGACTGCCTGCTGATCCCGCATGAAGTAAAGATTTGCAAGCGGATCACGCTCTGTAACATTTATGTGTATCGCCTCGACTCCCTTGCTCCCCCTGATGACCATCCGTGGCATGAGCATTATGATGCCTATGAAATAATCGGTGTCATATGTGTCTATATTCTCCTTGAGCTCTGCGCGGGCCTGCGCAACCTCTTTTGCATCTCCGACGAAGTCTATGCGCTCCAGCGCAGAGTCGACCACCATTGCCTTGGCTTTGATACTGCCTTCTGCGTAGGCCTTCAGTTTTTCAGTGAGATATCCGACATCAACGTGGAACTGGTCCCGAAGAGCGCCTACGAGGCGGTCATGGTCCTTGAGCGCGGCATTCTGGCTGAAGGCACGCTCGTAAAGGGATGCGTGAGGATCAAGAAGACCGAAGAACATCTCTATCCCAGGGCGGTGGACTATGACTTTCCGAAGCCTATCCCATTCTGCCTTAATGCAACCCTCCATTTAAGCACTTTGAGTTATGAGCCCAAGAAGCCGTCCCTAAGGGGAGGCAGGTAGTCTCGACAACCAAGTCCCGAGCTAAAAAAGTAATGAATAGAGGCATTTAAATAACCTTGTATGTTGGGGTCTTAACGGATTGCGATGAAGACAATCGGAGTGCCGGGAGAGATGGGGCACGTTGCCACTACCGAGTTTTGGGAAGGATTCCTGAAATATGCCAGAAGGAGTACGGGAGTCGAGGCGATACACATAAATGTTACAGAGC
>JAJZKF010000066.1 GCA_021804305.1 Microcaldota archaeon
TCCTGTAACTCCCTCTGTTTTTCGGCAAGGGCGTTCATTACTATTCCAGTAATGATTCTCTGCGCTTCTTCTAGTTTTTCTATTTCGTTTATTTCCATTCTATCACGTCTTAGCATCAAATTAACGGTAAGCCTTTCGCTTCACGCCTGTCCCTCCTGCCTCTGTAGTGGTCTGGTTCTGGCGGCGTTGCTGGCGCAGGAGGTATAGGATTCTTGCCCTCCTGCAATACTGTATATTTGAAGTACCAAAAGCCAAACTTGGGTTTCTCGAACGACTCAAGTCGGAGTAACGCACCGCCAAGTTTGCCATCGTTCCTGAGCATTTCCAAGTATCTGTCGCTGTTGAGCATCGTCTTCTTGCCGTTCTCATCCAAGCCGTAATGTGGGGACTGCTCATCCAACGCAACTTGAATCCAGCAAAACGGTTTCATCTTTTTGCCGATATCGGTACGAATGCTCAGTATCTTGATCCGCTTGCCGATTAGGTCTTTTTTGTCCAATTTCACTTCGTCGGGTTTCAGCATGGCATCATCTTCGTCGACATAAATAACACAGTATCAAGGCAAGGCATAGCACTGGCATCGGATTCGGATTGGGGTTGGGTTTGCCTTGGGCTTCGGATGGTTAATAAGTGCGGGGTGGAGGCTTGCGCACGCATGGTTACGCAGCCTTCTCGCCCCGCCTGTGAAGGCAAGCCTGAAGGCAGGAGGCACATGGCCTCCTGCCCCTTACCCTGCAAGGTGAGCGTGGTAAGCGTCATAGTTATCATACTCGAATCCCTCTGCGTGCGCACTCTCGCTTCAACAGCGCATAGGCATGCGCATTCTCCTTGTTGTTGCGATCCGCTTCGTATATCTCCTTCCAGCGAGGAGCAAGCTCCTTCAGCTGCTCATCGTTCAGCGCATGGAGCTTCTGCTCCAGTGTCTGTGTGCCTTCTTCGTTCCCTTCGGTTTCGTTATTTTTATTCCATAGTGACATCGGTATCACCTGAATCGTTATAGCGAACGAGCTTCCACATGCCTCCCTTCGGGTTGTGGATGTCTCCTTGATATTGTAAGCGATGCATAGCAGTATCCAGCATCTCATGCGGATATGATGGCATAGAATTGTAGAGCAGATCCCACTTTCCTGTGTCACTGCTCAGGTATGCGCTCCCATTTGCCTTCTTGAGTATATCGAGGATCGTATCCATAGCGTCCTTTATGGTGGGCTGCCCAGGAGGGGAAGTCTCCTGGGGTGAGCCAGCCCCATCGCTGTTGGGCGATGCTTCAGTGCTGCCGCTGGGCAAGTGAGAGCTCGAACCAGCGGCAGCAGTTGAAGTATGATCGGAGGTAATTAAAACAGGTTTAACAGGTTTTATGGCGTTGCCTGTCATTTCTGACCCTGAAATAACAGGGTTAACAGGTTTCACAGGGTTTTCTTCGCTGCCTATTAAAACAGGTTTAACAGGATTAACGGCTTTTTTTGCAATCCCCTCTAAGTCTACTATACCTTGATACTTACGCAATATGAGAATAATCTTGTTAATCTCGTTAACCTGTGTTATAGCAAGCTTCTCTGACTGCATCCCAATATAATACCTGATAAACTCCTCTGCTTCTATTGGCACAGACTCGTGAGTGGGTTGTTCCTCTGCTTTCAACTCCTCTGCAGTCTTAAACCGTATTCCCTGATAGTATCGCCTGCCGCCTTCCTGCTTCTCACCGAATGGTAGTCCGCTGCTGTTGAGTGTCATTCTAAAGGACTTATCGGTTTCGAGTGGTAGACGCTCCTTGTCTGTGTATGCTTCGTATGCGTTTCGTAGCTCATCCTTCCATATTCTGCCATCAGGATCAGCCACTATTCTGTTGTCTATGTAAACCTTCGACGAGTCAGACTTCCTATCATACAGATTCTTAATCTCCTGTACTGTCATCGAGAATGTGAACCCTTCTCTTGTCATCAACAGCGGCAAGAAGCCATTAACGATGACGTTAAATAACCCAGATAACTCATTCTCAGTAGTCAGCTTATCCTTGAGATGAGTATCTATGTTGCCACGCTTCTCATTAAAGACGTTCTCAAACTTCTGTATTTGCCATGTGCGATAGAATCCTGTGGTGTCATCCGTAGTCTTAGGAAAGCGGTTAGCATTGAAGAAGCACTTACCATGCCACTTCATGCTGAACAGTGGCTTGCCCTTAAGTTCAACTGTCATGGGATTCTCGCCACGCAGTGTCTTGAGTGTATTGGTATCCTCTAGTGGCTTGTCGTATGCAACCTCGCCAGCAGTGTTGAGCAGCTTGTTGTAAAGTCCTGCGGGTGCGAAGCGGTTTTTAGTTATCTGGTACATGTTGACGCTTGCGCTGTTGTCTTCGCCGACTAATGCCCGATAGACATGATGCACGACGTCCTTCCCATTTGATCCCTCGCCCCAGAATAGAGCTATTTTTTGAAAGTTATTGTCTGGCATGAATATCCATGCTGCGTATTCAAACAGTGATATATACCGATCCCAGTGCGGTATCGCAGGCTGTGTCAGATCGTCTTCGGGAGGCGCAGTCATAGATACCTCCCAAAATGCTTTTGCTATCCTTGCAGGCTCTGCTGCGGGGTCATAAGTTATTGGAAGCTGTCCCATGAAGTACATAGAAGGATCGTGTGGCAGCAACTTTTTATCTTTTAGACTGTAAATGCCATTCTGCAAGTTGAATAGCACATTATCCTCATTCCTGCGGATTGCACCCGTGAAGATATTTTTATATACGCTACAACTCGCCTTTACGGATGCTATCGCCTCATTCGCAATATGTGCAGTCATGTTGTCGTGATCTATCGCATAGAGTTCCTTCCTGATTAGTTCCTCGGCATACTCTATCCACACACCCCTCTCCTCATCATAAACTTCGAGCGTCTCTATGTCCATGAGATATGCGAACTTGTAGTTGTCCATGAGCCATGTTGCCATCTTTCCTGCATCCCACCTGAACTCTTTAGTCCTTCTCTTGCAGGAAGAACACGCAAGTGGGATACCTTCTGTCATATTGACCTCTGTCCATATCTGACAGAATCCGCACTGCAATCGTATCCAGTGCTTCTTGAGATACCTGGCAGCCACAGTGAAGTCGAAGTCAGGCAGCCTCTCCGCTATTGCATCGGTTAGGTGGGGCGATGCGAAGTGTTCAATTTCGTGCTTGAATTCGGGAGGAAGTGACTGGTAGTTCCTAGTCCCCTTCTGCATTTCCTTTTCGATTGCGCCGAGAATTCCCATCTCGGTTTCATTTAAGTTCTCGTATGGCATTTCTCTCACTTTTAGTCAACATAACCTCCGCCGCTTCCTCCTCCCGCACGCCCTTGACAATTCCCTTCATTATCGCCTCGATGAAGGAACGCTCGGGCTCGCCGATATTTTCCGCATATTCTGAAAGTAGCAGGATCGCCTCAGCCGTCGTCATGCCGTCGTTAATTTCAACCATGCGAATCGCCTTCCTGTTTCTTGTCGTCGGAAAGTACGCCTTTCTCGACGGCGAACTTGACTAATTGCATGCGCAATATCTGCGATGGATTATATCCAGCCGCCTTAAGCTTGTCGAGGGCTTCTGCGCTCCTGTCGTCGTCAAAAAGCTTCAAATTTTTAGTTCTCACAAATGCACCTCCATAGCTATTTCTATCCTCTTGAATACTACAATAAACCAATGCGGGTGCAAATATTTATATATTTAAAACTTGTATATTCTATCAACGACAAGATGTGTAAACTTGCATATTACTGATGCTTCACCCTCAAGAATCTGCCTTGTGCTCATATCCCACTTAGGCGAACCGATATCCCTGAAGAGACTTGCCGATGAGGTATATGACAACGCTCCGAGGGGGCGCAGGGAGATGGATGATCGAAGGCGACAGC
>JAJZKF010000067.1 GCA_021804305.1 Microcaldota archaeon
TTATCCTGCATACCTATTGTCTTAAGCTGATTTGTGGTTTCCGGAATGCCGACCTTCTCCATCTTGTCTATTATCCTCATTGCAGGCCCAAGTTTTTCCTTTGCCACCTTGAAGTGGGTGAGTATGAGCTCAAGGAGCGGCCGGCTGTTCACTAGTATTAGACAGTTCTTAACCCCTACAGATGCCAGGGCATCCATTGTCGTGGATATGCATTCCGCATCTGCTGCCACATCCGAACTGCCGATTATGTCTACGTCCGCCTGCATGAATTCCCTTGACCTTAGCCTCTGCGGCTCGTCCCTTCTCCATACCTTGTCTATCTGATACCTCTTGAATGGAAATGGTATGTCCTTATTCATTGCCATGAATCTTGCAAGCGGCACTGTGAAATCGAACCTGAGGGCAGTATCCTTACCGTCCATCAGGTACATCTCCTTGGTTGACTCTTCGCCGTAGGCCTTGGCGCTGAGCGTCTGTGTGTTTTCTATGGCAGGAGTTATCAGCGGGGCAAAGCCATGCCTCTTGAAGGCCTCCTCGATGCCATGCATGAGATACTTTAGATGTATTGCCTCATTAGGGCTGAAGTCCCGCGTGCCTCTTGGCACGTCGACTACAAATCCCTGTGGCGTCTTTACTGCCATCTTTATCAGCAAGAATCAGAGGTTCTTGTCAAGCCACTTCTTGAAAGACTCCTTTGGAAGCGCCCCTACTGACATCGCCTTGACGTCTCCGTTTTCGAAGACTAGCACGCTTGGAATGCTCATTATGTTGTACTTTGCGGCTATATCGGTATTCTCGTCAGTATTAAGCTTGCCGAACTTCACTTTTGGCTCGTAGGACTTTGAGACCTCGTCTATTATCGGTGAAAAGATCCTGCAGGGTCCGCACCATTCCGCCCAGAAATCAACTACCACCGGGGTCTTTGACTTCAAAACTTCCGCGTCGAAATTCTTTGTGGTGAAATCCATCATAAAATCACAGATTTAGTATATCGTTATTGCATCAAACAAATATAAGCCTTTGGTAGACCAAGTGAGCATGGTGTCGCATCATTGCTGCTTGTTTGTCGGTGAATTTAGCCGGTTGAACAGCGCCAGGACTATAGCTGCGGCGATGATTATGAAACCTAGCCAGGCCCTGTAGTCCTGCACATTGCTTATTGCAAAGAATATGCCAAGGAAGAGGTTGCAGAAGGCAAAGAGTGGTGGGATTGCCGGCAGGGCCACTTTATACCTCTTGAGCAGGTACATGGTAAATATCATCCCGAAGGTTGAGCCTAGGGCAATCATGACAGCGGCGGAGTAGCTTAGGAAGCTGATGTAGGCACTTACGGAGAGCATCAGCGGCAGGGCAAGGTCGCCAGTGCCAAGCTGAACCTGCGACACTACCGGAAATATGCCATTCTTGACGAGGTTCTTTACGATAGGATCTGTCGGCCGAGCCTGCTTTTTGTACTCGGCGATGTCCTTCTTTGAAAGATACTTCTTTGGTATTGCTTCGTAGTCCGTAGAACCTATAAGGAATGCAAGATTCTTAGAGGATATCTCATTTGCCATTGTTAGCATGTGCTTTGTTACGAATACGGCGATATAGTCATATATGGTTATGAGCAGCATTAGAAAGTATGCCAGGTAGAACCCGTTTGATCCTATGAGTATGCCAACGCCGATGCTTGACGAGACGGCCAGGAAGTTTCTAAGCCCTGGACGGATGTTCTTTGCTATTATAAGGGCGCCGGTGGCGAGGGCTGCGAATATGAGCAGGCTGTTTGGGTTTACTGACGGCAGCGCAGTGCTTAGGACAGAGAAGAGAACGTAGCCAGTAGCCATCAATATTACTACAGCTTCCATGAGCCTGAAGATGCCTGGCTTCCTATAGAAACGCATGAGTAGCAGTAACGCTGCTGTAGCGACGAGTATGTAGACTAAGTAGATGAATGCGCCTTCGAACGAATTTATCTGAACCGAATTGCCCTGCACGTAGTAGAGGATGGATGGCATCGTGTATATGGCTATTAGCAGGCCTCCGAACTGCACCACAAGAAATAGCACTATTATGTTGACAAGCTGCCTTGACTCTATCTTTCTCTCCAGCAAAACACCGTTTATTCCTCTTCGCGCTTCACTAATTTAAGTATTCCGGGCTTGGGCGTATAGATGTCACCGCTCCGTTCAAGTTCGTTGACGTATTTTGTTGTTTCGGCCCTGCTTATGTTCAGCGCCTCGGCGTCATCGAGCACGCGCTTGTAGTCCGCTCCGGATCCCTCGTCAAGTTTCTTTATGAGTGCGACTATCTGATTCATCTTGCTTATCTTCTCCTTGGGGAAGCCGGTCATTATCCTGTCTATGTCCAGATTTCCTGAGCTATCAACTCCAAGGGTCTTGAACATGTACTGGAAGAGAGCTATTGCAAGCTCGGCATCCTTGAGCTCTATCTTGTTTGAGAGCCTGGACTTCGTGCTGGCCTCGGCCATCCTCACAAGGCCCTCTATCTGCCTTGGCGTTATGGGTGTTGACCCGGTCCTCATTCCCTTTGATCTGAGATTTAGATAGTAATCCTCTATCCTCTTGCTCGCCTCTGGCGTGAGTCTTGGATTTATGTGCCTCTTTGCATAGGCTATGTACTTCCTGAGCATTTCCGGAGTTATTGGCGGGAGCTGCGGTTGCTCGTAGTTTGTTGCGCCTGATACCTTTGCCCCTGCGGACTCGTGCTGCAAGAGTATGTGCCTTGCTATTGACTTGTCCTGCTCCTCATCCATGATGTCCTGTATTGGGAATATAAGGTCGAACCTTGACAGAAGCGCTGGCGAGATGTTGAACTGATCTGATGGATATGCATTCTTGTCAAACCTCCCGAACTTTGGGTTGGCAGCTGCCAGGACAGAGGTCTTTGCGGAGAATCTGGCGACTATCCCTGCCTTTGCCACGCTTATTGTCTGGGACTCTAGAGCCTCGAGAAGCGATGACTTGTCCTCCTCGCTTATCTTGTCGAACTCGTCTATGCTAACTTCGCCGCCAGATCCCAGCACCAGGGCGCCGGCCTTGAGCGTCCAGCCACCTTCTGATAGCTCATCGCGTTCTGCAGATGCAGTAAGACCGGCAGAGGTGGTGGATTTTCCGCTGACATATATTCCTTTTGGGACTATGGCGGTAACGGCCTGGAGGAGCCTGGTCTTTGCGCTTCCCGGATCCCCTATTAGCATTATGTGAATGTCGCTTCTTATGGCGCCGCCGTCTATTAGCTTCTTGTCAGCCGTTCCGCCAAAAAGCTGCAGCGCAAGGGCGCTTTTTATCTCGTCGTATCCGTATATTGATGGCGCGATGGATTTTGTTATCTTGTCGAAAATGTTGGGGTCCTTTGACATCTCAAGTATTGCAGCCTCGTCTTCGCCGGTAATGTCTAGCTCTGCAAATTCCTTCTGCTTGGGCCTGAGGGACACTGTATCGAAGAATGGTGTGAAGAGGGACTTGTCCTCCTTTCCCTTTGCGTTCCTCCTTGGCCTGATCCTAAGTATGCCTGTTATCGAGACCCTATCTCCAGGTATTATGGTGTTAACAAGATCGTCGTCTATAACAACCTCCAGGTGCCATGTTGGCGTGCTGCCCCTGAGTCGCTCTAGAGGATCCTGAACTGCAAGCCTTTGCATGTTTATGAATTTTGACTCGTTGTTGAGCTGCTTTAGCGCCCTCCTTTTGCACTGCGGACAGATCTCTGGCACATCGTCCTTGTCTATTTTTGTCTCGATGGTGCTGCCGCAGAATGTGCACTTGAACTTTGCAACCTGTACGCGCGGGATTATCTCGGATCTCTTGACCACGAGCGAGTCCAGGGTCAGGAGCTTGTTTATGTGCTCCGAACCGACATCCTGTATCAAT
>JAJZKF010000068.1 GCA_021804305.1 Microcaldota archaeon
CAGTGTGTCAAATTTGCCTAGCTTGCTCACTTCTATGATCGCCATGTTTATGTGTTCTGGTTCTTCTAGAATTCCCCGCTCCGCAGCCATTAATACCATTCTGAGCTTGGTCTCACTGCCCATCGGCATTCGCAATAAGGACCGCGTCCTTCCTTGTTTTGTAGTCATAGCATTCACTTGTTTCCCGTTAGAGAGGTCTGGTATAGGTTAATCATGTTCGCAACTAACTCCAATTTAAGGCCCCGAACTTGCCTTCACTAGCTCTATTATCAGGTTTCTCGTATTCTCAAGATTGGCTACCTCGATGCTCTCCGATGGAGAATGCATGTCATTACAGCCTTGCCCCATAACAAGAATCTCGGATTTTTTGCCGGAGAGCACGTTGGCCTCGTATGTCGCCATCCTTGAGCCTATCTCGAAGTTCAGACCGATTGAATCGCAGGCCTTCTTGGCAATTTTTGCTATATCGGTGTCTTTACCTGTAGAGAACGGAGGGTAAAACTCCTTATTTAGACTGATCTTGTAGGTGCACCCGGTTGCTTTGCAGGCAGACTTTACCGCCCCTTCAACCTCTTTCAATGTATAGGCAACTGTCTTCTGGTCAAATGCTCTTGTACCACAGGAGAGTAAAGCATATCCAGGCACCACATTCCTCTTCCGTCCCCCTGAAATGATGCCTATGTTCAGTATGCTGTCATTCTTGCGCTTGCCTAGTCTCAGAGAGGAGATTACAAGCCCTGCGGCCTTGACTGCGTTGGCACCTTTCTCAGGTTCGACTGCCGCATGGGCCTCCCTGCCAAAGATTTCAATATCGAATAGCGTGCTGCCTAGAGATTTATTGATAAATGTTCCAGGTTGTGCTCCCCCGTCAAGTACAAAGATCTTGTCACCTCGGACAAGCCCGCGGATGAATTTAGCACCCATCACCCCGTTTTCCTCACGCGTACTGAAAACTGCCATAACGTTGGGCCTGTTTTCCATCTTGCGGATTTCCTTCAATGCGCTTATGAGTGGGGCGACGCCCGCCTTGTTATCCGCGCCAAGCACCGTGCTGCCGTCGCTTCTTATAACGCCATCTTTGATTATTGGCTTTATCTTCTTGCCTCCGATCTCAACGGTGTCCATATGCGCTATGAAGACAAGTCTTCCGTTGTTCCCAGGGATAGTGACGATTACATTGCCAGTATTGCTTTCGTTCAGTTTTCCCGTTTCGTCTATTTTTACTGAAAATCCGTCTTTTTTGAGAAGTCCGTATATGTGATTGGCAATGTCCCTCTCGTTTCCGCTAGGTGATGGTATCGAAACCAGATTGCAGAAAAGAGTAGCAAGTTCCGTATCAGGCAATTTCCCACCCTGCCCTCCTTAAGATACCCTTAAGGTCAGCTTCGAGGAGGCGCGGGATTCTTCCCTGATAGATATCCCATAAAGGCCCTCGTCCTTCCTTTGTGGCGTCGAATCTCATCCTCGCAGGCAGCCTTGAAAGCGCCGCCTCGTTTGGATTTCCGTGCCCATCGAATACTCTGAGTTTGACAAAACCCAGGTCTTTAACTAATCCCAGTCCATCCGATCCGGGCCCCTTGTGAAGGAAGATGCTCATATCCGTCCCGCCTGGGAGCTCGGAAACAAGAAGTATGCTCCCAATAAAAAGGGCAGTGTAGATTCCCCTCCCCTGAAAGGCCACATCAACGACCTGTGATCTGTTCTCTCCTCCCAGATGTGCTTCCTCGAAAGGATAAAATGCGCTGTGCCCCACTATGGAAGAACCCACACGGGCAACGAGAGAATAGCCTTCAGAAACCCAGCCGGAAACGGTTTCCATTGTGACAGGTACGAGGCTCCCAATGCTTGTTCTTTCATTTATGAAGGAGGTGAGTCTCCTGGTCTCTTCCGCGGTGGTCCTGCTTACAGTTAATCCTGGCGTCCCTGTTTTCTGCCTTAGGTGAAAGCCACCTACCTTGGTAGTATACACGTTATAACCACTGTGAATCCAAACATCTCAACAGTTAATGATGCGTTGCATGCGTTCAGTCATTTCGTATGCAGGTCTGATTCACAAATTGGATATTAGGAGTAGCGCGTATAAATATACTATGTTATTGGAATAACACATATTTAATCTGGTTCTCCCGCATATTTAAGCATTTGCCAAATTCGCAGCAGGTAGCGCTTATATACCTGGATTGAGAAGAACAAAGTGGGAAAAAGGGGTTGGTATGGTATTCAGATTCGAGGAGAGGAGGGTAGGCGGCGTCGCCAGGGGAGACTTGGAGTTTGGCGGGCTGAGGAGGGGAGCTGGAAATCGGATTGCAGGAACCATGCTCATCATGGCAGCGGCACATAACGTGCTTCCGGATATGGGCAGGGCGCTTTCGGAGGAGAAGGCGGATCCCAACTACGCTACGCATACAGGGGAGAACGCAATGCACTACGCCGCAGGCAATGGCAGCGTGGATGCCATCAGGATGCTCCATGAGGCAGGGGCATGCTTAGACAGCACCAATGCAGTTGGGGAAACCCCGTTGATGCTTGCAGTGCAGAGGAATCGCGCGGCAGCCGTGGAGGAGCTGCTTAGGCTCAAGGCGAATACCTGCATAAGAACCGAGAGCGGGGAGACCGCGAGGGACATGGCGATGAGGCTTGGGCTGACAGGCATAGCTAAGATGCTGGATAAGGAAATGCGTAGGAATTGACAGTAGGGGCAACTGCGGCCTAACGGCGCGGGTAGAGAGGGTGCCCGAACATCATGAGTCATGCGCCAAGGTTACCTTCGCTTTGGCTTCCTGCTCGGCCTTGAGGATGCCTTTGCCTTCGATGCCTTCGCGTCTGTAATTATGAGGTTGGTCGTTCCCAGCTTCTCCAACTCATTCATTACTAAATACGTAACTCTTCTTTCCGAATGCCCCTTGTAGAACAGTCTTCCCTTCGGATCCTGGCCCAATGTGGGAAGGACCTCGTACCTGTACTCCTTGTTCTGCATGGCTGCCTTCTCGCTCTCGTCGAAGATCGGCACCAGCCCCGTATACGCCAAAGGCGTCGCGAACTGGTCTATGTTTATCGCAAAGTCGGCAAGGCTGTCGAACACAAGCCTGGTCGCGCGGAAGCTCTTCACCTCCTCCTCTAGGATATCGAACAGGTTTATCTTGGGTTTGTCCAAGGGAACCTTAAGCAGCATTATCTTGTCCTCTTTCTCGAACTTGTCTATATCCCATCCAAACTGCCTGCATTGTTCCCTTACTCTGTCATTCGAACTGTCCAGGGATACATAGATGCCTTTCTCATCGTTCTGGGCGCCTGTCATTAGGTACTGCATTCCGAATATTGTCTTGCCTGTTCCTGGCTGCCCAACCAGAAGTACATTGAAACCTTTCGGTATGCCCCCTTCTATAAGTTCATCAAAGCCAGGTATACCTGTCTTTACCCTGTCCAACCCAATCGCCAGTAATAAATCCATGGAAACGTATATAAAATATATGCAGTTCTTTCACTCGGAGAACGCAGGAACGCAGGTAAGGTTCATCAGGCTGCCACGCTGCCAATTCACGCAGGATAGCCGAAAAACGCAGCAACGTATATAATACCTTGCACGGCTATCATAAAGGATTTCATGGCGAAGGGGAAGCCGAAAAAGAGGACCAGTGACAAACTCAGGGCGCTCATGCGCACGCAGGAAATAAACGACCTGCTATCAAAGAGCATAACCGAGAGCGAAGCCCTGCAGAACTCCGGGGACGACAGGCCCACCTACGAGTCGCCTGTCATAGACCTTCTTGACGGGAAGGGCTCCCGCACTCGCGCTCCGGCAAGCGCCACAAAGGCATCGAAGGCAAAGGCATCC